>NZ_WEKR01000003.1:0-117688 GCF_024105395.1 Paracoccus sp. 08
CCACGATGGCCGCGTGAAATGCCATGTTCGCGCTGCCCACCCCGCGCCAGTCGCCGGCCTCGCGCGCGATGCGGGCCTGGGCCACGCATTCGGCCATGCGCAGCACCGCCGCGTGGCGGGGCCAGGCCTGGGCCAGGGCCGGCACCTCGATCAGGCGGCGGACGCGATAGATGTCCAGCACCCCCGCCATCGTCGGCACCGCGACCGAGACGCCGCGATTGGGCGCATGGGTCAGCAGGCCCTCTCGCGTCAGCAGGCGGAACACCTCGCGCAGCGTGTTGCGCGACACGGACAGATCGCCTGCCAGCCGCGTCTCCGACAGCCGTTGTCCTGGGCGCAGGTGCCCCGCGATCACCTGCGCGCGCAACCGGGCCGCGGTGTCTTCAGCCAGGCCGGACGGGCTCTGTCCGGTCGCGATGGTGCCTGCGGGATTCGTGTCGGTCATGGGTCGTCCTGTGATGTCGGGTCGATCATGGCGGGACGGCAGGGACAGGGCAAGCGGCCGGTTGCCCTGATTTCGGGCAGATTGCCGCGCAGGTCATGCGGAATTGTTCAACAAAAGACACTTAACTGTCAGATAATCGTTGACGGATCACGGAATCGTGGCAGGCTGGGGGCAATCAACAGCAGTCCGACACGGGGAAACATCCATGACCACCGACCGCAGCGTTGCGGCCGCCAGCCTTCGCGGAGGCCTTCTGGCGGCGATCTTCCTGATGGCGACATCGGCCATCGGCCCGGGCTTCATCACCCAGACCGCGACCTTCACCGCCCGGATGGGATCGGCCTTCGCCTTCGCGATCCTGGCCTCGATCCTGATCGATTTCGTGGTCCAGTTGAACATCTGGCGCATCACCGCCCTGACCGGCAAGCGCGCGTCAGAGACCGCGAACGCGGCCATTCCGGGGGCGGGCTATCTGCTGACGGCGCTGGTCGTCATCGGCGGGCTGGCCTTCAACGTGGGCAACATCGCGGGCGGCGGCTTGGGCCTGAACGCCATGCTGGGCCTGGACCCCAAGATCGGCGGCGCGATCACCGCGGTGCTGGCCATCGCGATCTTCCTGTCGCGGCAGGCGGGGATCCTGCTGGACCGGGCGATCATCGGGCTGGGCATCGTCATGATCCTGCTGGTCCTGTTCGTGGCCGTGCAGTCGAACCCGCCCGTGGGCGAGGCGCTGCGCCAGACGATTTGGCCCGACACGATCGATTTCGCGACAATCACCACGATCGTCGGCGGCACGGTCGGCGGATACATCACCTATTCCGGCGCGCACCGCCTGCTGGACAAGGGCCTGACCGGCCCGCACAATCTGACCGCCGTCACCCGCGCGGCGCTGACCGGGATCGCGGTCACGGGCGTCATGCGCTTCGTTCTGTTCCTGGCGATTCTGGGCGTCGTCGCGTCGGGCGTGACGCTGGACCTGTCGTCGCAGGCGGCGAACCCGGCGGCCCAGGCCTTCCAGGCGGCGGCGGGCGATTGGGGGATGCGCGTGTTCGGCGTGGTCCTGTGGGCGGCGGCGCTGACCTCGGTCATCGGGGCGGCCTATACCTCGGTCAGCTTCCTGGACGTGGTGGGCGTGCGCAGCGATGCGGCGCGGTCCAAGGCGACGGTAGGGTTCATCGCGTTCTCGCTGGCGGTGTATCTGGCGCTTGGCACGGCGCCGGCGGCGATCCTGGTCTTCGTGGGCGGCTTCAACGGGTTGATCCTGCCCATCGGCCTGACGATCTTCACCTATATCGGCTATGCGCGGTCCGACCTGATGGGTGGGCATCGCTACAACCGGGTGCTGCTGGCACTTGGGGCCATCGTTTGCGCGCTGACCTGGTACATGGGCGCGCGGTCGGTCACCACCATCTTTGCCTTCCTGGGCGTGTAAGGAGGATCCATGCCAATCGACCTGAACAGCGACCTGGGCGAGGGCTATGGCCCCTGGACCATGGGGGACGACGCCGCGATGCTGGACATCGTCAGTTCCGCCAACATCGCCTGCGGCTTTCACGCGGGCGATCCGGCGGGGCTGCTGGCGGTGCTGCGTCAGGCGGCGGCGCGGGGCGTCGCGGTGGGGGCCCATGTCAGCTATCCCGACCGCGTGGGCTTCGGGCGGCGCAACTTGGATGTGGCGCCCGACGACCTGACCGCCGACGTGATCTATCAGATCGGCGCGTTGCAGGGTCTGGCGCGGGCGGCGGGCACGCGGGTCACTTACGTGAAGCCGCATGGCGCGCTCTACAACACCATCGCCGATGATGTGCGCCAGGCCGATGCGGTCATCGCGGGCATCAGGGCCGTGGACCCGTCGCTGGTGCTGATGGGTCTGGCCGGGGCGCCCGTGCTGGACCGCGCGCGTGCCGCGGGCCTGACCGTGGTGGCAGAGGCCTTTGCCGACCGCGCCTATACCGCCGGGGGCGCGCTGGTCTCGCGCAGGCAGCCGGGCGCGGTCCTGCACGACCCCGACCTGATCGCCGCGCGCATGCTGCGCCTGGCGACGGACGGCGTGCTGGAGGCCGAGGATGGCAGCATCCTGCGCCTTGAGGCCGACAGCATCTGCGTGCATGGCGACAGCCCCGGGGCGGTGGCCATCGCAGCAAAGGTTCGCGATGCGCTGGTCGCGGGCGGGGTCGCCATCGCGCCCTTCGCCGGGGGTGGGGCATGACCCCGCAGCAGGCGCGGCTGGCCGCGCGGCAGGGACCTGCGCGCCCGACCTCGGGTCAGGCGCCGGGCTTTACCCAGTGCAACATGATCTCGCTGCCCCGCGATTGGGCCTGGGACTTCCTGCTGTTCGCGCAGCGCAACCCGAAACCCTGCCCGGTGCTGGACGTGACCGATCCGGGCAGCCATCGCACGGTCATGGCGCCTGATGCCGACCTGCGCACCGACATCCCCCTCTATCGCATCTGGCGCGACGGCGTGCTGACCGAGGAGGTCACCGACGCCACCGCCCATTGGGCCGAACATCCCGATCTGGTGACCTTCCTGATCGGCTGTTCCTTCACCTTCGAAGGGGCGCTGATGGCGGCGGGCATTCCGGTCGCGCATGTCGATCATGGCTGCAATGTGCCGATGTTCCTGACCGACCGCGACTGTCGCCCGGCGGGGCGGATGTCGGGGCGGCTGGTCGTGTCGATGCGCCCCATCCCCGCCGACCGCGTGGCCGAGGCCGCGATGATCTCTGGCCGCACCCCCGCCGTCCATGGCGCCCCGGTCCATGTGGGCGCGCCCGAGGCCTTGGGCATCGCGGACCTGCAGCGGCCCGATTTCGGCGATCCGGTGCCGGTCGGCCCGGGTCAGGTGCCGGTCTTCTGGGCCTGCGGAGTGACGCCGCAGGCGGCGGTCATGGCCTCGCGTCCGCCCTTTGCCATCACCCATGCGCCGGGGCACATGTTCGTCACCGACGTGCCCGAAACGCGGTGGCAGGCATGACCCGCATCCTGCCCATCGGCCCCCGCGCCTTCCTGGTCGAGCTGGCCGATCTGGACGCGACGCTGGCGCTGTTCGATGCGCTGGCGGCTGATCCGGTCGCGGGCGTGGCCGAGATCGTGCCCGCCGCCCGCACGCTGATGGTGACCACCGATCCCGGCGTGCCGGCCGATGCCGCGCTGGCCCGCGCCGTGCTGGCCCGCCAGCCCGCGCCGGGCACCGCGCCCGCGCCCCGTGCGACTGAGACGGTCGAGATCCCTGTGACCTATGACGGCGAGGACCTGGCCGAGGTCGCGACCCTGATGGGCCTGACCACGGACGAAGTCATCGCCGCCCATCAGGCCGCGACCTGGCAGGTGGCCTTCTGCGGCTTTGCGCCCGGTTTCGCCTACATGACCTGCGCCGATGCGCGCTTCGATCTGCCGCGCCGCCCCGCGCCGCGCACCAGGATCCCGGCGGGGTCGGTCGCGCTGGCGGGACGGTTCTGCGGCATCTATCCGCAGGCCAGCCCCGGCGGCTGGCAGCTGATCGGCCGGACCGAGCTGCCGATGTTCGACCTGACCCGCGACGTTCCCGCGCTGCTGCGCCCGGGCGTCCGGGCGCGCTTCGTGACCGGGTCCGCGCGCGTCCATCCGGTCGCGGTCCCCGACCCCGCGCCGGTCGCCGGACTGCGCGTGGTCCAGACCGCCTTCCCGATCCTGGTGCAGGATGCCGGGCGCATGGGGCAGGCGGGGCAGGGGGTCAGCGCCTCGGGTGCGCTGGACCTCGGCGCGCTGCGCCGCGCGAACCGCGCGGTGGGCAACCCCGCGGGGGAGGCCGCGCTGGAGATCACGCTTGGCCCCGTCCGCCTGCGGGCGGAGTTGGCGATGACGCTGGCCCTGACGGGTGCTGCGACGGCCCGCGTGGGCGGGCAGGCGCAGCCCGTGGCCTTTGCGCTGGATGCGGGGGACGAGGTCACCATCGACCCGCCCGCCCAAGGCATGCGCAGCTATCTGGCGATCCGGGGCGGCTTCGACGTGGCCCCTGTGCTGGGCTCCTGCGCGACGGACACGCTGGCGCAGATCGGGCCCGCGCCGCTGATGGCGGGCGATGCGCTGGCTCCTGCGGGCCGCGCGGCGGGGGCGGTGACCGATCCCGGCCCCGGGCCCGACCTGCCGCAGGCGGGGGCGGTCGTCACCCTGCCCGTGACGTTGGGCCCGCGCACCGACTGGTTCGATGACGTGACCGTCCAGCGGTTGCTGGCACAGGAGTGGACGGTCACGCCGCAATCCTCGCGCGTGGGCATCCGCCTGTCGGGCGAGGCGCTGACCCGCGAGGACGCGCGCGAACTGCCAAGCGAGGGCACCGCGACTGGCGCCATCCAGGTGCCCCATTCCGGACAGCCCGTGCTGTTTCTGGCCGACCATCCGCTGACCGGCGGCTATCCGGTCATCGCGACGCTGCACCCCTCGGCGCTGGATCTGGCGGGACAGCTGCCGCCCGGCACGCGCATCCGCTTTGCCGCCGACGCCCCTTTTGCCGATATCGACCCGGAGGCCTCCGATGTTTCGTGACACCCCCCTGACCCCGATCCGCCGCATCCTGATCGCCAATCGCGGAGAGATCGCCCTGCGCGTCATCCGCGCCTGCGCCGACGAGGGCATCGAATCGGTGGCGATCTATGCCGATCCCGACCGCGATGCGCCCTTCGTGCGCGCGGCCGATCAGGCCTGGGCGCTGGAGGGGCATCGCCCCGCCGACACCTATCTGGACGCGGCCAAGGTGCTGGCCATCGCCGCCAAGGCCCGGGTCGACGCGATCCATCCCGGCTATGGCTTCCTGTCGGAGAACGCCGATTTCGCCCGCGCGGTGCAGGATGCGGGCATCCTCTGGATCGGGCCCGACCCCGACGTCATCGACGCGCTTGGCGACAAGATCCGCGCGCGAGAGATCGCCCAGGCCGTGGGCGCGCCGCTGGTCGCGGGCAGCCCCGGCCCCATCGCCAGCGGGGCCGCGGCGCTGGCCTTTGCCCGCGAACACGGCCTGCCCCTGGCGATCAAGGCGGCCTTCGGCGGCGGCGGACGCGGCATGCGCGTGGCCCGCGACCTGGACGAGGTCGAGGAGCTGTTCGACGCCGCCACGCGCGMGGCGGTCACGGCATTCGGCCGCGGCGAATGCTATGTCGAGCAGTTCCTGGACCGCCCCCGCCATATCGAGGCACAGGTCCTGGCCGACCGGCACGGCACGGTCAAGGTGCTGGGAACCCGCGATTGCTCTCTGCAGCGCCGCAACCAGAAGCTGGTCGAGGAGGCGCCGGCCCCCTTCCTGACCGACGACCAGCGCGCCCGCATCCATGACAGCGCCCGCGCGATCTGCGCCCATGCGGGATACAGCGGCGCGGGCACGGTCGAGTTCCTGCTGTCGGCCAATGGCACGATCAGCTTCCTGGAGGTAAACACCCGCCTGCAGGTCGAACATCCGGTGACCGAGGAGACGACCGGCATCGACATCGTCCGCGCGATGATCCGCGTGGCTCAAGGCGCGCGCCTGACCGATGACGGCGTGCCCGAACCCACCGGCCACGCGATCGAGTTCCGCATCAATGCCGAGGACCCGGGCCGGGGCTTTCTGCCCACGCCCGGCCCGATCACGCTGTGGTCGGCGCCCGGCGGCATCGGCATCCGGCTGGACAGTGGCGTCGAACAGGGCGGCCAGGTCGCAGGGCAGTTCGATTCGATGATGGCCAAGCTGATCGTCACCGGTCCCGACCGCGCCACCGCCATCGCCCGCGCCCGCCGCGCGCTGCGCGAATTCCGCATCGAGGGCGTGGCGTCCGTCCTGCCCTTCCACCGCGCTGTGCTGGAGGCGCCCGAGTTCACGGATGATTTCGCCGTCCACACCCGCTGGATCGAGACGGATTTCGCCGATCGCCTGGCCGCCGCCGTCCAGCCCGCAGGCCGCGTGACCCCCGTCCCGGACCAGCCCATGCTGCGCCTGTCGATCGAGATCGACGGCAGGCGTCATGACCTGGCGCTGCCCCAGGGGGTGCTGGCCGCAGCCGCCCCTGCGGCCCCGCAGGAGGCGGCGTCCGATCCGGATTGCGTCAGTGCCCCGGTCGCGGGCACGCTGTCCTTGTGGCAGGCAGCCGACGGGGCGCAGGTCCAGGCCGGCGAGGTGATCGCGGTGATCGAGGCCATGAAGATGGAGACCAGCATCGAGGCTCCGCATGCCGGTCGCCTGACCCGCCTTGCGGCAGAGGGCGCGACCTTGGCGCATGGGGCGCCGCTGGCCCGGATCGACGCCGACGAAGGATGACCCCATAGGGCTATTCCCGGGGTGGGTATCTGTGATATTCTGCACGTTGTGAATGTCACCCTTGTCCGAGGTCCCGATGAAAGAGCCGACCGCCCATGCCCGGCCGGGCCCCCTGGCCGTTCAGGCACGGGCCGAATTCACGTTGGACATGCTGCGCAACCTTGTCGTGGTCTTCGAGGCCGCCGCCGAGGATCGCAGCGTTCTGGTCGAGATGGGAGACCGCGGGGTCTGGGCCGTCACCCATGACGGACACCGCCTGTTCATTGGTCAGACGGCCGCGCCACCGCCGCTGGATGCCTGATCCGATTGCTTTTTGTCAGAATGCGGGAACGCCTTCGCATCCCGGTCATTGACCCCCGCAGCCACTGTCGGAGGGACCGGGACGATGCGACACCTTTGGGGACCGGTGCGGGATGACGACGGCTTGACCTTCCGCCTGTGGGCGCCGCGCGCGCAACAGGTTGACCTGCTGGTCGACGGGCAGGCGCAGCCCATGCACAAGGGCGATCTGGACATCTGGCAGGCCCGCAGCCATGCCACCCCCGGCGCCCGCTATCTGTTCCGCGTGGACGGCACCGACATGCCCGACCCGGCCAGCCGCTTGCAGGCGGGGGGCGTGAACGACGCATCCGTGGTGACCGACCCGCCGATGCCGCAGGAATGGGCGGGACGCCCCTGGTCCGAGGCAGTCATCTATCAGCTGCATGTCGGCTGCTTCACCCCCGAGGGCACGTTCTCTGCCGCCGTCGACCGGCTGCCGGGGCTGGCGGCGCTTGGCTTCACCGCGATCCAGCTGCTGCCCGTGGGCCAGTTTCCCGGCAACCGGGGCTGGGGCTATGACGGCGTGCTGCCCTATGCCCCGCATCCGGCCTATGGCAGTCCGGGCGATCTGCGCCGGCTGATCCGGGCCGCGCATGCTTGCGAGATGATGGTGATCCTGGACCTGGTGATGAACCATTTCGGCCCGGACGGCGCGTGGATCCACCACGCGGCGCCGGACTTCTTCGACCCCGACAGGCACACGCCCTGGGGCGCGGCGATCGATTTCTCGCGTCCGCAGGTCTGCGATTTCTGGATCGGCTGCGCGATGCACTGGCTGCGGGATTATGGCTTCGACGGCTTCCGGCTGGATGCGGTGCACCAGATCACCGGGCCGGGTTCGGCCGAGTTCATGAAGGACCTGGCCGCCGAAATCGCCACCCTGACCCCCCGCCGCCACCTGATCACCGAGGACGAGCGCAACATCCCCGACCTGCGCGAGGTGGGCTATGACGCCAGTTGGAACGACGATTTCCATCACGCGGTCCATGTCGCGCTGACCGGGGAATCGGACAGCTATTACGCCAGCTTTGCGGTCGACCCGATCGCCGACCTGACGCTGGCCCTGTCGCGCGGCCATATCGAGGAGGGCCAGCCGCGGGAAGGCCTGGACCATCCGCGCGGCGCGCCCTGCGGTCACCTGCCGCCGACGGCCTTCGTGAACGCGATCCAAACGCATGACCAGATCGGCAACCGCGCCTTGGGAGAGCGCCTGCTGACCTTGGCCAGGCCCGAGGCGGTCCGCGTCGCCTATGCGCTGCTGCTGGTCGCGCCCTATGTGCCGATGGTCTTCATGGGAGAGGAGCGCGGAGAGACCGCGCCGTTTCAGTTCTTTGCCGATTATTCGGGCGATCTGGGAGAGGCCGTCCGCAAGGGCCGCGCATCCGAGTTTCCGGGCATCGCCAGCCTGGGCGACGGCGTGCCGGACCCGATCGACCCCGCGACGATGGAGCGGTCGCGCCTTGGCTGGCGCGACGATGCCGACGCCCGCGACTGGATGGACCTGACCCGCCGGGCGCTGGCGTTCCGCGCGGCCCATGTCGTGCCGCTGCTGAACAGCGGCAAGCCCGAAGCCAGCGTCACCCGCGAGGGGCCGGGCCTGATCCGCGCCCTGTGGCAGTTCCCCGGCGGCGGCCTTGCGCTGTCGCTGGCCCTGGGCCAGCCTGACCCGACACCGTTGCCCGATGCCGACCTGTCCGTGGGACAGCCCGGCGATCTCTTTTCCCTCACCGTGAAAGCCTTGTCATGATTCCGCGTATTCCGACTGCCACCTGCCGCATCCAGCTGCGCGAGGGGGTGGATTTCGCGGCCCTGACCGCACGCCTGGACCAGATCGCCGATCTGGGCGTGTCCCACCTGTACCTGTCGCCGATCTTCGCCGCGACCGAGGGGTCGACCCACGGCTATGACATCACCGATCCGACCCGGATCGAGGACAGCCTGGGCGGGGCAGAGGGATTTGCCGCGCTTGCCGAACAGGCCAAGGCGCGCGACCTGGGGATCATCCTGGACATCGTGCCGAACCACACCGCGTTTTCCGTGCAGAACCCGTGGCTGGCCGACGTGCTGACGCATGGCCGGTCCAGCCCGCGCGCCCGGCATTTCGACATCGACTGGCAGGCGGGGCCGCTGGTCCTGCCTTGGCTGCCCGCCCCGTTCGAGCAGATGCTGACCGAGGGCGCGTTCCGCGTCCGCGATGGCCAGTGGATGTTCGGCGATTTGGCACTGCCGCTGGCGCCCGGCACGAATGCCACCGACGATCTGCGGGCCCTGCACGAGGCGCAGCACTGGCGGCTGGTCCATCACGTGCTGGAGAGGGACGGCATCACGCATCGGCGGTTCTTCAACGTCACCGACCTGATCGGCATGCGGGTCGAGGACCCGTCGGTGTTCGAGGACACCCACGCGCTGATCCTGGAGCTGGTGCGCAGCGGTCAGGTTCAGGGTCTGCGGGTCGACCATGTCGACGGGCTGGCCGATCCTGCGGACTATCTGGACAGGCTGGCGGCGGCGTTGCCCGACACGCCGATCTGGATCGAGAAGATCCTGACGGGCGACGAACCGCTGCCCGATGCCTGGGCGACCGAGGGCACGACCGGCTATGAAGCCGGGCGCCTGATCACCCGCATGCTGACCCCCGCCGCGGGGCTGGAGCGTCTGGATGATGCCTGGCATGACGCCATCGGCCCGACGCCGTCCTTTGCCGACACTCTGACGCAGGCCAAGCACGAGATCCTGGACAACGAGCTGGCCGCCGAGCGGATGCAGCTGTCGCGCATGGCGGCCCATGCGCTGGCGCCGGTCTCGGAGGTCGAACCCGGCCCCGAGGCCCTGCGCGAGGCGGTGACCGCGCTGCTGATCGCCACGCCGCGCTATCGCACCTATGTCACCGCACGGGGCGCAGGCGCCGATGATCGCGCGCTGATCGAGCAGGTGGCCGAGGAGGCCGCCAAGGGGTTGCGCAGCGATCTTGTGGTGCGACAGCTGGCCGGGGTCTGGGCCGAGCCGTCCGCGCCCGCGCAGCAGGCGTTCGTCACGCGGCTTCAGCAGGTTTCGGGCGCGCTGCTGGCCAAGGCGCAGGAGGACACCGCGGGCTTTCGCTGGACCCGCTATCTGCCCGCCAACGAGGTCGGCGCCGAACCCGACGAGGCGACCATCACCGGGACCGAGGCGACCGAGGCCATGGCCCGCCGCCGCGTGGGCGACATGGTTCTGACCTCGTCCCATGACAGCAAGCGGTCCGAGGATGCCCGTGCGCGCCTGATCGCCGCAAGCCACCTGCCGGAGGATCTGGCGGCGCTGGATGAGGCCGCAGCCCGGATGCCGCAGGCGAAGGGCGTGGACCCGCGCTGGCGGTGGTACATGGTGCAGACCGCCCTGGCCCTGCACGGGGCCGAGGATGCGGGCGAACGCGTCAACACCCATGTCGAGAAGGCCCTACGCGAGGCCAAGCAGGAAAGCTACTGGACCAACCCCGATGAGGCGGTCGAGGGGCGCATCGCCGATCTGGGCCGCGCCCTGCTGGAGGAGTGGGACCGCGATGCCCCCGCTGCCCTGACGCGGCTCCTGGAACGGGGACAGGCGCTGATCCTGGCGCAGCTGATGTTCAAGATGGTCATGCCGGGCTTTCCCGACGTCTATCAGGGCACGCAGGGCCTGTTCCTGGCACTGACCGACCCGGACAACCGCCGCCCCGTGCCGTGGGATGCACTGGCCGCGGGCGATCAGGGAGACGACATCGGCGCGGTCAAGGCCCGCTGGACCCATCGCCTGCTGGCGTTGCGCGCGCAGATGGCCGATCTGCTGCACGATGCCGACACGCGGGTCCAGATCGACGATGCGGGCATCGGCCTGACCCGCTGCGCGGGCAAGCGACAGCTGATCGCCCGCCTGGATCTGCCCGGCGGGGCGGCAGCGGCCGACGACGGTGCCGCAATTCTGGACTGGCATGGGCCCGACGGCTGCCGGGTGCATCTGAGAGAGGCATGATCCCCTTTCGCCCGATTGATATTTGACGCGCGTGGGAACAACCGGAGGACATGGCGGTTCGACAGGTGACGCGCCACATGCCCTCTTCCATTGGGCAGCATGGCGGGATGAAACCCTAGCCTGCAAGAGATGTCGCCATGTCAGAATACATGCCCGCCGTGCCGCGCCTGGCCACCCCCGTCACCCGTCCTGCGCCCGTCCCCGTCACCGGGGTCGCAACCCTTCTGCTGGCGGGGGGAAAGGGCACGCGCCTGCATGAACTGACCGCCCGCGACAGCAAGCCCGCCGTGCCCTTTGCGGGCGCGAACCGCATCATCGACTTTGCGATGGCGAATGCCGTACGGTCCGGCCTGCCGCGGATGCTTGTCGCCACGCAATACGCGCCGCACAGCCTGCATCACCACCTGCCGACACGGTGGGGCCACCGTTTCCCCCAGGCCGGCTTGGCCCTGCGCGATGGTCAGGACCGGTTCATGGGCACCGCCGACGCCGCGCGCCAGACATGGGACGCGCTGGAGGCGATGGGTGGCGATCAGGTCCTGATCCTGGCGGCCGACCATGTCTATGACATGAACTATGCCGATCTGCTGGCGGCGCATCGCGTGTCGGGGGCGGCGGTGACCGTGGCCGTCGACACGGTACCCCGGGCCGAGGCGCGCGGCTTTGGCGTCATGCAGGCCGATGCGCAAGGTCGCATCCTGTCGTTCCTGGAAAAGCCCGCCGACCCCCCCGGCATGATCGATAAGCCCGATCGGGCTATGGTGTCGATGGGCATCTATGTCTTCGACCGTCGCTGGCTGCAGAAGGCGCTGTTCGACCGTCCGGTCGAGGCGATGGATTTCGGCCATGACGTGATCCCCGATGCGGTGGCGCAGGGCGTGGCCGGCGTGTGGCGGATGCCCGCCGGGCCGTCGGGCCGCGGCTATTGGCGCGACGTGGGCACGCTGGACGCGCTGCGTCGCGCGCAGCTGGATTTCGTGTCGGCCGAGCCCGCGCGCCTGCCTTTCGCCAGCCCGGCATCCGACTGGTACCTGGGACGCGGCAGCATCGCCATGCCGGGCGCCGTGGTGCCCGAAAGCGCCCGCCTGACCTGCACGCTGGTCGCCCCCGGAACGCAGGTCCCCCCGGGACTGGTCACCGGAGAGAACGCGACCGAGGACGCCCGCTGGTTCACCCGCACCCCGGCGGGAACCGTCCTGATCACGCAAACGATGCTGGACCGCCGTGCCGCACACGCGCATATCCGTCGTTCCGTCACCCCMCCCCCTTCCAACCGCCGAGGACTTCATGCGTGATCTGACCACCCCTCCTATCTTTGATGCCACCCAGGCCCGTTCCGACATCCTGGGCGCCGAATTCATGGGCGAGGGGACGAATTTCGCGCTGTATTCCGATCACGCGACCAAGGTCGAGCTGTGCCTGTTCGACGACGAGGGCCAGGAGGAACTGTACCGCCTGCCCTTGCCGGACATGGAGGGGGGCATCTGGTTCGGATACCTGCCCGACATCATGCCGGGCCAGGTCTATGGCTATCGCGTGCACGGCCCCTACGAGCCCGAGAACGGCCACCGCTTCAACCCCAACAAACTGCTCTTGGACCCCTATGCCCGCGAACTGCGGGGCGAGATCATCTGGGACGATGCGCTGCATGGCTATACGATCGGCGAGGACGACCTGTCCTTTGACGAACGCGACAGCGCGCCCTTCATGCCCAAGGGCGTGGTCGTGGACAGCCGCTTTGACTGGGACACGGAACGCGCGCTGCGCACGCCTTGGGCGGACACGGTCATCTACGAGGCCCATGTCAAGGGCGTGACCAAGCGCCATCCCGACGTCCCCGAGGACCTGCAGGGCACGTTCCGCGGCCTGGCGACCGAGCCGGTGATCAGCCACCTGCAGAAGATCGGCGTCACCGCGATCGAGCTGCTGCCGATTCATGCGTTCGCCAACGACCGCTATCTGGTCGAGAAGGACCTGTCGAACTACTGGGGCTATTCGACCCTGTCATTCTTCGCGCCTCACACGCCTTATCTGAAGACGGGCCAGATCCGCGAGGTCAAGGAGGCGATCCGCAAGTTCCACAAGGCCGGGATAGAGGTCATCCTGGACGTGGTCTTCAACCACACTTGCGAAGGGTCCGAGCTGGGCCAGACGCTGTCCTTCCGCGGCATCGACAATGCCAGCTACTATCTGCTGTCCGAGGACAAGCGCCACAGTTTTGACACCACCGGTACCGGCAACACGCTGAACGTCGCGCATCCGATGGTGCTGCGCATGGTGATGGATTCGCTGCGCTACTGGGTGCAGGTGATGCATGTTGACGGGTTCCGGTTCGACCTGGCATCGACCCTGGGCCGCGAATCCGAAGGGTTCGAGCGTGACGGGTCGTTCTTCAATGCCATCCGCCAGGACCCGGTCCTGTCCGGCATCAAGCTGATCGCCGAACCCTGGGACATCGGCGAGGGCGGCTATCAGGTCGGCGGATACCGCTGGCCGTTCCGCGAGTGGAACGACAAGTTCCGCGACGACACCCGCGCCTTCTGGCGCCGCGATTCCGGCCAGCTTGGCGTCATCGCCGAGCGTCTGGTCGGATCGCCGGTGCAGTTCAACCACAGCCATCGTCCAGCCACCAGTTCGGTGAACTTCGTCGCGGCGCATGACGGGTTCACCCTGTGGGACACGGTCAGCTATTCCGACAAGCACAATGATGCCAACGGCGAGAACGGGCGCGACGGGCACGACCACAACCTGTCCGACAACCTGGGCGCCGAGGGGCCGACGGACGATGCGGGCATCGACACCGCCCGCGTCCGCCGCGTGCGCGGCATGTTGGCCACCATCTTCCTGTCGCAGGGCGTGCCGATGATCCTGGCCGGGGACGAATTGGGCAATTCCCAGGACGGCAACAACAATGCCTATTGCCAGGACAACGAGATCAGCTGGCTGGACTGGGACGGCGCGCGCGCCGACATCCGCGATGCCGTGGCGGCGCTGACCGCATTCCGCAAGGACAGCGGTTTGGCACAGACGCATTTCAGCGGACCCGAAGGTCAGCCCGTCGCCCGCTGGTTCCACCCGCGCGGCGACGCGATGACCGACGCGGACTGGTCGGATGGAGAGTTGCGGATCCTGGGCCTGATGCTGCAGCCCACTGACGCGCCCGAGATCCTGATCATCGTAAATGCGGGCGATGATGGCGAATTTGCCCTGCCCGAAGGCGACTGGACGCTGCGCATCGACACGGCGCGCGACGACGTCGCCTGCATGGATACCGTTTCGGGGGTTCTGCCCTTGGGATGGCAAAGCGTGGTGGCCCTGACCCGTGCGTGAGGACCGCCCCGACCCGAAGTCTCATCAATGGAGGACATGATGACCGATCTGGACAAAGACGACCTGATCCGCGCCCGCGCCCATCAGATCTGGGAAAACGAGGGCTGCCCCGAGGGCCAGGAGGCCGACCACTGGGCCCGCGCCACCGCCGAGATCGAGGCCGGTGCGGGACAGCCTGACGCCGCGCAATCCGCAGCCGATGCTGGTGAGCGCGCCGAGGAGGAGGGCAACGTCCCCTCTGCCGTCGCCGGACCCGCGGCGCGTCGTCGCGCGGCCCGCTGATCGCCGCAGGCATGACGTGAAAATAGGGCCGCGGCGCTGAAACCTTCGGCGCCGCGGCCCGTATCTTTCTGCAGGGCCCGAACGGTCCGGGTCAGGCCGCGATGGCGGATCGGGGACGCATGACGCGGGCGACGGCCAGCATCGACATCACCGCGCCGGCCAGCGTGGACAAAAGAAGGATCATCAGCAGCGCCTGCACCGCCGTTACGTGCAGCAATGATACCGCCGCCACCGCCGCGATCAGGGGGATATGGATTCCGGCAAAGACGATCAGCATGATCTTGGTCCTGATGCTCATCTCGGCAATACCCTCCGGCTGTTTTGAATCAAATGATCGACAACTTGAAATTGTGGTCCAGTCTGGAACTATGCAGCACGACCATCAAAAATCAAGACTGTACGGTTCATGACGGATCACGACGACAACGTTCGGATGCTTGTGGCCATCGCGGCCGGGTCGCGGGCGGACTTTGCCGACTTCTATCGCACGAATTGCGACGTGGTGTTTGCAATTCTGCTGCGGATGCTGCGCGACCGCACCGATGCCGAGGATCTGCTGCAGGAGGTGTTCGTGCGGGTCTGGACGCGGGCCGGCCGCTATGACCCGCGGCTGTCGAATCCGCGGACCTGGCTTGTGGCGATCACCCGCAACGCGGCCATCGACCGGCTGCGCTCGCGGCAGGTGCGCCCGGTCACCCAGCCCGTCGATCCGGGCCTGCCCGGTCCCGGCCCGGGCCCCGAGGCGCAGGTGATCGCCGCCGATCAGCGGACGCGGCTGGATGGTTGCCTGGATGAACTGGACGCAGACAAGGCGCAGGCCGTGCGCCGGGCCTATCTTGACGGCTGGAGCTATGAGGAGCTGGCCCGCGATGCGGACGTTCCCCTGAACACGATGAAGACCTGGCTGCGGCGGTCGCTGCAGCGTCTGCGCGCCTGCATGGATCAATTCACGGACCCCGAATGACCGACCCCTCGACCGACGACATCATGGCTGCGGAATACGCCATCGGCCTGCTGGACCCGGAACAGCGGGCCCTGGCGGATCGGCGTCTGGCCCGCGACCCGGTCTGGGCGGGACTGGTCACTGCCTGGCAGATGCGCCTGTCGCCGATGAACGGGCAGTTCGGATCGGTGCCGGCGCCCAATGTGCTGCCCCTGATCCAGCGGCGGCTGTTCGGACCGCCGGTCCGCCGATCGCCCCTGTCCGGCGTGCCGGTCCCTGTGATCGTCGGCGTGGTGCTGGCCGCCAAGGCGCTGGTGCTGTGGATGCTGCTGGGGTGACAGGCCATCGCACGGCCATGTGCATAACGCGCAAATATTCCCGTTCAAGGTGAAACAAACGGTACTGTAGGTGCGTATCTTCCGGATGCACGACCCATGCGCCGGAGCCTTGTCATGTCGCACGCCCAGGACGTCTGCTTGCACGACTATGCCGGCCCTGTCCTGGCGGGACAGCTGTTGGACGGGCGACAGGTCCTGCGGCTGGACGCGTTCGGCCCGCGGCGGTCCGGGGTGGCGCTGGACGACGGGCTGCCGCTGGACATCGGGCGGATCGTGCATCCCGAACCTGACCGTCCGGCCGTGGTTCTGGGGTCGGGCACGGTCACGCCGGCCTTCGCGGCCGGAACCGCCGTGGTCCCGTTGGGCAGCCCGCGCACGGTGGTCCTGTTGCAGGACGGGGGCGGGGGCCTGATGTTCCTTTATCCCGACGGTGCGCCGGACCTGCCGGGGGCCACGCGGCTGATCGCAGAGGTGCGGCGCCTGCCCCACGCCTTTGCCGCCGGGGTGATGTGCTTTGCCCGCGACACGATGATCCGCACCGCCGGGGGCGACATGCCGGTCCAGATGCTGCGCCCCGGCATGGCGGTCCAGACCCGCGATGCGGGCCTGCAGCGGATCGCATGGATCGGCACCCGTACCCTTGGCCCCGCCCGGCTGCACGCGGAACCCGACCGGCGTCCCATCCTGATCCGGCGCGATGCGCTTGGCCCCGGCATCCCGGCCCGCGACCTGGTCGTGTCCCCCCAGCACCGCCTTCTGGTCGGGTCGCGCATCGCCCGGCGGATGTTCGACGAACCCGAGGTGCTGGTCGCGGCACAGCACCTGACCTCTATCCCCGGGGTGGGTCCGGCGCCGTGGCAGGGGGGCGTGACCTATCTGCATTTCGTCTGCGAGGAGCACCAGCTTGTCCTGGCCGAAGGCGCCTGCGCCGAGACGCTGCACACCAGTCCCGACGCGCTGAAAACGCTGTCCGAGACCGCCCGGCGCGAGGTGCTGGCCCTGTTCCCCGATCTGGGGCTGATGACGGGTGCCGCCGACGGTCCGACCCGCCCGGCGGCGCGTCGGATGCTGAACGGGGCCGAGGGGCGCCAGCTGGCCCGCCGCCATGCGGTCAACCGGGTCATGACCCAGGGCTGATCATGTTCAACGGTCTTGCCAACTGTTGAACATGGTTGTATTCAACAGATGTCACAACTGTTGTACATGATGCCACGATCCCATTCCGCCTTGGCCCATGCCGCCTATCACGACCTGCTGCGCGCCTTGCGCGACGAGGGGCTGCGTGATCTGCGTGGTGCGCCTACCTTGGTCGAACGCAACGGGCGGGGCTACTGGTACGACAGCTTTCGCGTCGGCACCCAGGTCCGCAAGCGCTATCTGGGAGAGGACGGCCCGGACATGGCCGCCCGCATGCAGGCGCTGCGCGACGATCGGGTGCCCGCCGAACAGCGCCGTCGCGATCGCGCCCGGCTGGTGCGCCTGCTGCGGGCCGAGGGGTTTCTGGGCCTGGACCCAACCAGCGGCAGCCTGATGGCGGCGCTGTCGGGGGCGGGGGTGTTCCGCCTTGGCGGCACGGTCGTCGGCACCCACGCCTTTCGCCTGTACGAGGGGGAACTGAACCTGGCCCTGTCGCTGGAACAGACCGCGCAGACCGACGATCTGGACATCGCCAGCTTTGAGCGCCTGTCCCTGGCGCTGGAGGATGCGGCGGCGCCCCCGGTCACGCAGGTCCTGGCAGATTTCGACTTTGCCCCGGCGCCAAGCCTGCAGCCGGGCCGCGCCTGGCGCTGGCGGCAGACGCAGGGCAATGCGCTGGTCGAATTCCTGACCCCGGCCTTTGGCGAGGAGGGGCTGCGCGACCTGCCCGCGCTTGGGGTGCAGGCGCAGGCGCTGCACCATCTGAACTATCTGATCGCGGATCCGATCCCCGCGGCCATTCCCTATCGCAGTGGCGTGCTGGTCCAGGTGCCGCGCCCGGAACGGTTCGCCATCCACAAGCTGATCGTGGCAGACCGCCGTCGCGCCGATGACCGCCTGAAATCCGCCAAGGACCGGGCGCAGGCCGCGTTCCTGATCGACGCTCTGGCCCGCGACCGCCCCGACGATCTGGCCGAGGCGCATGAGGACGCCCTGTCGCGTGGCCCGCGGTGGCGCGACCGCATCGCGGCCAGCCTGTCGCGCATGCCCCAGGCCGCCGCCCTGCTGGCGGCGCTGTAGCCGGCGATCAGGGCAGCATCACGCGGGTCTGCCACCCTTCGCAGGCGCGGGCCAGATCGCCGGGCAGGGGGCGGTCGGTGAAGATCGCGTCCAGCTGCGACAGCGATCCGATGCGGGCGGGCGCGCTGCGCGACAGCTTGGAATGGTCCGCCACCAGGAAGGTGCGGCGCGACTGGCGCAGGATGGTCTGGCTGACGCCGACCTCCTGGATGTCGAAGTCCAGAAGGTCGCCGTCGCGGTCCAGCGCGGAGCAGCCGATCACGGCCAGGTCGAACTTGAACTGGCGGATGGTCTCGGCCGCCAGCGTGCCGACCAGGCCCCCGTCCGCGCGGCGCAGGCTGCCCCCGGTGACGATCACGTCGCAATCGGTGTTGGCCGCCAGGATGTTCGCCACGTTCATGTTGTTCGTCACTACCAGCAGGTCGCGATGGCCCAGCAGTTCGCGGGCCACGGCCTCGGTGCTGGTGCCGATGTTCAGGAACAGGCTGATCTTTTCGGGCACCTCGGCGGCGCAGGCGCGGGCGATGGCGGTCTTGGCGTCGTGGTGCAGGGCGCGGCGTTCCTCATAGCCGATATTGGCCACGCCCGAGGGCAGGATCGCGCCGCCGTGAACACGCTCCAGCCGGCCGGCCTCGGCGAGGTCGGTCAGGTCGCGTCGGATCGTCTGCAGCGTGACGCCGAAATGCCCGGCCAACCCTTCGACCGTGACCTTGCCGTCGCGGCGGGCGATCTCCAGGATCTCGGGCTGGCGGAAGCTTTGCGACATGGGGCACCCCTTGCGGTTTCGTCGATCTTGCACGACCCGGCCGAACAGGCAAGATGTTCGCTTTGTTGCGGTTTGTGCAGATCGTGCAAGGAATGGCACGATGAATCGGCATCGGACACGCCGTTTCTTTGCTAATTCAGGGCATAATCCGTGACGTGTTCTCTGTAAGATCATAAGAATCATATGAAAAATACAAATGAACCGAAACGAAAATAAAATCCTTTCTTTTTGGTGCGAACGACGGCACACATAGGCAGGGTCCATGAAAGGATGGCGGCGCGTGACGGGTACAGGCAAGACGGTCGATCTGTTCGTGATCGGGGGCGGCATCAACGGTTGCGGGATCGCCCGCGATGCGGCCGGGCGCGGCCTGTCCGTCACCCTGGCCGAGATGGGCGACTTGGCGCAAGCGACGTCCAGCGCCTCGACCAAGCTGTTTCACGGTGGCCTGCGCTATCTGGAGTATTTCGAGTTCCGGCTGGTCCGCGAGGCGCTGATCGAACGCGAGGTGCTGCTGCGCGCGATGCCGCATATCAGCTGGCCGATGCGGTTCGTGCTGCCCTATCACCCCGACATGCGGTTCGAATCGGACACGCCGACCTCCAAGCTGCTGGGCATGGTGATGCCCTGGATGAAGGGCCGTCGGCCCGCCTGGCTGATCCGCTTGGGGCTGTTCATGTACGACACGCTTGGCGGCCGCAAGATCCTGCCCGGTACGCGCACGCTGTCGCTGGACGGCACCCCCGAAGGCGCGCCGCTGCAGGAACGCTTTCACCACGCCTATGAATATTCCGACTGCTGGGTCGAGGATTCGCGCCTGGTGGTCCTGAACGCACGCGACGCCGAGGCGCGCGGCGCCACGGTGATGACCGGCACCAAGGTGCTGTCCGCCGATCGCCATCCCGACCACTGGATCGTGACCACTCAGGACGTGGCGACGGGCCGGACGACCAAGCACCTCGCACGGATGCTGGTCAATGCCGGCGGCCCTTGGGTGGGCGACCTGATCCAGGGCACGATCCGCCTGAATTCGACCGAGGGTGTGCGCCTGGTGCGGGGCAGCCATATCGTGACGCGGCGCCTTTATGATCACGACAAATGCTATTTCTTTCAGGGCACCGACGGGCGGATCATCTTTGCGATCCCCTACGAGACCGACTTCACCCTGATCGGCACGACCGATGCCGACCACCAGGACCCGTCGGTCAAGCCGGAATGCACGCCGCAGGAGCGCGATTACCTGCTGGGCTTTGCGAACCAGTATTTCCGCCGCCAGCTGACCGCGGATGACGTGGTCTGGTCCTATTCCGGGGTGAGGCCGCTGTATGACGACGGCGCGCAAAGCGCCACGGCGGCGACACGCGACTATACGCTGAAGGTCGACCAGACCGGCGGCGCGCCGGTGCTGAACGTCTTCGGCGGCAAGATCACCACCTATCGCCGGCTGGCGGAATCGGCGCTGGCCAAGATCGCGCCGTTCTTTCCGAACCTGCCCGGCGACTGGACGCGTGGCGTGGCGCTGCCCGGCGGGGATTTCCCTGTCGACGGGGTGCCGGCGCTGGTCGCACGGCTGCGCGCGGATCATCCGTTCCTGACCGAAGGTTGGGCCCGCCGCCTTGTGCGCGCCTATGGGACCGAGGCCGCGACGATCCTTGCGGGGGCGCAACAGGCCGCCGATCTGGGCGTCGATTTCGGCGCCACGCTGACCGAGGCGGAGGTCGTGTGGCTGATGGATCACGAATATGCCCGCCGCGCGACCGACGTGGTCTGGCGGCGGACCAAGCTGGGGCTGCGCCTGAACGCCGATCAGGTGCAGGTCCTGGACCAGTGGATACAGGCCCGATGGGCGCAGGGGGCGGCCGCGGAATAGACGCGCCGTCAGGAGGGCCTTGGGAGGGGACATGACGTTAAAATTGCAGGGCGTGACGAAGGTGGTCGAGGGGCAGGTGCATGTTCATCCCACCGATCTGGTGCTGGAACGCGGCACGATGAACGTGCTGTTGGGGCCGACGCTGTCGGGCAAGACATCGCTGATGCGGCTGATGGCGGGGCTGGACCGTCCGACCAGGGGGCGCATCCTGTGGGAGGGCCGCGACGTCACCGGCATGCGGGTGCAGGACCGCAAGGTCGCGATGGTCTATCAGCAGTTCGTCAACTATCCGGCGATGACCGTCTTTGAGAACATCGCATCCCCTCTGCGCCTGATGGGCGTCGACCGCGCCGAGATCGACCGCCGCGTGCGCGCGACCGCCGCGATGATGCGCCTGACCCCCATGCTGGACCGCAAGCCGCTTGACCTGTCGGGCGGCCAGCAACAGCGCTGCGCGCTGGCGCGCGCGCTGGTCAAGAACGCCGGTCTGGTGCTGTTGGACGAGCCGCTGGCGAACCTGGACTACAAGCTGCGCGAGGAGCTGCGCGTGGAAATCCCGCGCATCTTCGCGGAATCGGGCGCGATCTTCGTCTATGCCACCACCGAACCCGAAGAGGCGCTGCTGCTGGGTGGCAACACCGCGACCCTGTGGGAGGGCCGCGTGACGCAGTTCGGGCCCACGCCGCAGGTCTATCGCCAGCCGGTGGATGCGACCACCGCGCGGGTCTTCAGCGATCCGCCGATGAATTTCCTGCCCTTCCAGGTGGCGGGCGGGCGGGCGTCGGTCGCGGGCATGCCCGCGCTGCCCGACGGGCGCTATCTTGCCGGGTTCCGGCCCAACCACCTGCACCTGTCCCGGCATGCCCCCGACGCGGTGCAGTTCGACGCGCAGCTGGTCGTGACCGAACTGACCGGGTCCGAGACCTTCGTCCATCTGGACCATCACGGGCAACGGTGGGTCGGGCTGATCCACGGTGTCCACGAACTGCCCCTGGGGCAGGTGCTGCCGGTCTGGCTGGACCCGCGCCACGTCTATGTCTTTGCCGAGGATGGCCGCATGGTCACCCCCGCCGCCTATGCAAGCGCCGCCTGAGGAGGGGTTATGGCCAAGATCACGCTGGAGAACCTCGCCCATTCCTATTCGGCCCATCCCAAGGGCCCGGAGGATTACGCGCTCAAGGAGCTGAACCACGACTGGCAGGACGGGGCGGCCTATGCGCTGCTGGGCTCCAGCGGCTGCGGGAAATCGACGCTGCTGAACATCATCTCGGGGCTGCTGATCCCGTCGCAGGGACGCATCCTGTTCGACGGGGTGGACGTGACCCGCGCGCCCACGGCGGAAAGGAACATCGCGCAGGTGTTCCAGTTCCCGGTCGTCTACGACACCATGACCGTGCGCGACAACCTGGCCTTTCCCCTGAGGAACCGCGGCCGCCCAGAGGCCTATGTGGCCGAGCGCGTGGCCCAGATCGCCGCGATGATCGGGATGGAGCACATGCTGGACCGCAAGGCCCGCGGCCTGACGGCGGATGCGAAACAGAAGATCAGCCTGGGCCGCGGCATGGTCAGAAAGGACGTGAACGCCCTGTTGTTCGACGAGCCGCTGACCGTGATCGACCCTCACATGAAATGGGAGCTGCGCACCCAGCTGAAGAAACTGCACCACGATTTCGGCCACACGATGATCTATGTGACCCATGACCAGACCGAGGCGCTGACCTTCGCCGACAAGGTTGTCGTGATGTATGACGGCCGCGTGGTCCAGATCGGCACGCCGGAGGAGCTGTTCGACCGGCCGGAACATACCTTCGTGGGCTATTTCATCGGCTCGCCCGGCATGAACCTGCTGCCCGCCACCGTGGCGGGATCGCATGCGCAGGTTCCGGGCGGCACGACCGCGCTGGCCGGGTCCTATGGCGCGCTGTCGGGCAAGGTGCAGCTGGGCATCCGCCCGGAACACGTGCGCCTGTCCGCCGATCAGGGCCTGCCCGTGACCATCCGCCGGATCGAGGATGTGGGCCGCCACCGCATCATCCGCGCCGACCTGTCGGGGCACGACCTGAACATCATCGCGCCAGAGGATCAGGCCATCACCGCGGACATGACCCGCGCGGTCTTCGATCCGGGCCGCGTGAACATCTATGCCGACGACTGGCGCGTGGCTGCGGCGTAAGGGGGGACCATGGAAAAGACCGTCAATCACAAGGCCTGGTTCCTGGTTCTGCCGGTGCTGGTGCTGGTCGCGTTCTCGGCGGTGATCCCGCTGATGACCGTGGTCAACTATGCGTTCCAGGACACGTTCGGGAACAACGTCTTCTTCTGGAACGGCACCGGCTGGTTCCAGGACCTGCTGTCGTCCGAACGCATGTGGAACGCGCTTGGCCGCCAGCTGATCTTCTCGGCCATCATCATCGCGATCGAGATCCCGCTTGGCATCTTCGTCGCGCTGAACATGCCGAAACGCGGGGTCTGGGCCAGCGTCGTGCTGGTGCTGATGTCGCTGCCGCTGCTGATCCCGTGGAACGTGGTCGGCACAATCTGGCAGATCTTCGGGCGCGTCGACATCGGCCTGCTGGGCTATACGCTGGACGCCCTGGGGATCAACTACAACTATACCCAGAACCCGATCCATGCCTGGGCCACGGTCATCGTGATGGATGTCTGGCACTGGACCTCGCTGGTCGCGCTTCTGGCCTATGCCGGGCTGCAGTCGATCCCCGATGCCTATTACCAGGCGGCGCGGATCGACCAGGCCAGCCGCTGGAAGGTCTTCCGCTATATCGAGCTGCCCAAGATGGCGGGCGTCCTCATGATCGCCATCCTGCTGCGCTTCATGGACAGCTTCATGATCTATACCGAGCCCTTCGTGGTCACCGGGGGCGGGCCGGGCAACGCGACGACCTTCCTGTCGATCGACCTGGTCAAGATGGCGCTCGGGCAGTTCGACCTGGGTCCGGCGGCGGCCTTCTCGCTGATGTACTTCCTGGTGATCCTGCTGATCTCCTGGGTCTTCTACACGGTCATGACCAATCTGGACAAAAGGGGCTGAGAGCATGGGCAAGCGCATCAACGGCAGCGCCGTCGTCATGATCCTGTATCTTCTGTTCCTGATGCTGCCGATCTACTGGTTGATCAACATGAGCCTGAAGACCAATGCCGAGATAACCGGCACCTTCGGCCTGTGGCCCCGGAACCTGACCTTTGCCAATTACGCGACCATCCTGACCGATCCGGCCTGGTACATGGGCTACGTGAACAGCCTGATCTATGTGGTGATGAACACGGTAATCTCCGTGGCCGTGGCGCTGCCGGCGGCCTATGCGTTCAGCCGCTATCACTTCATGGGCGACAAGCACCTGTTCTTCTGGCTGCTGACCAACCGCATGGCACCGCCCGCCGTCTTCGCGCTGCCGTTCTTCCAGCTGTACTCGTCGGTGGGGCTGTTCGACACGCATATCGCGGTGGCGCTGGCGCATTGCCTGTTCAACGTTCCGCTGGCCGTGTGGATCCTGGAGGGCTTCATGCGCGGCGTGCCGAAGGAGATCGACGAGACCGCCTACATCGACGGCTACAGCTTCGGGCGGTTCTTCACCCGGATCTTCATGCCGCTGATCTCGTCGGGGATCGGGGTCGCGGCGTTCTTCTGCTTCATGTTCTCTTGGGTCGAACTGCTCTTGTCGCGGACGCTGACCTCGGTCGCGGCCAAGCCGATCGCGGCGACCATGACCCGGACGCAAGGGGCATCGGGCGTCGATTGGGGCGTGCTGGCCGCGGCGGGCGTTCTGACCATCGTGCCGGGTGCCTTGGTCATCTGGTTCGTCCGCAACTATATCGCCAAGGGCTTTGCCCTGGGCCGCGTGTAAGGGGGATACGCCATGTCATGGATGGCCTGGACGCTGCCGACCGCGATCTTCTTCGTCACCATCGCGTTGCTGCTGGTCACCTTCACGGTGCTGGCGGTCCGGTTTCCCGAAACGCCGCGCCGCGGCGTCCTGGGGATCGAGACGACGCGGGGCGACCGCCTATTCATCACGCTTCTGGGCTCTGCCTTCATCACCCTGGCTTGGCTGGGTCTGACGACGGCGGCACTGCCCTGGGCGATGCTGGTTTGCCTGGTCTGGGCCGCCGCCGTCTTTCGGTGGGTCTGACACAGCGCATTGGCCTGCGGGGGATGAGGGTCCCGCCGGCCGTCTGCCAACCTCGAAAATCCCAGGGAGGGAAAGACCAATGAGCCTGAGATTGCTGTCCACAACCGCGGTGATGCTGGCATTGTCCGGCCCCGCCTTCGCCGACATCGAGGCCGCGCGCGCGTTCCTCGATGCCGAGATCGGCGACCAGTCCGTCCTGACCCGCGAGGAGCAGGAGGCCGAGATGCAGTGGTTCATCGACGCCGCCCAGCCCCTGTCCGGCATGTCGATCAACGTGGTGTCGGAAACGATCACCACCCACGAATACGAAAGCCGCGTCCTGGCGCCGGCCTTCACCGCCATCACCGGCATCCAGGTCACCCATGACCTGATCGGCGAGGGCGACGTCGTCGAGAAGCTGCAGACGCAGATGCAGACCGCCGAGAACGTCTACGACCTCTACATCAACGATGCCGACCTGGACGGCACCCACTGGCGCTATCAGCAGGTCCGCAACATCACCGACTGGATGGCCGGCGAGGGTGCCGATTTCACGAACCCCGGCCTGGACCTGGACGATTTCATCGGCCTGGCGCAGGCGACCGCGCCCGACGACAAGCTGTATCAGCTGCCCGTCCAGCAGTTCGCGAACCTCTACTGGTTCCGCCACGACTGGTTCACCGACCCCGAGATCATGGCCGAGTTCCGCGCCGAATACGGATACGACCTGGGTGTGCCGGTGAACTGGTCCGCCTATGAGGACATCGCCAAGTTCTTCACCGGACGCGAGATCGACGGCCAGCAGGTCTATGGCAACATGGACTATGGCAAGAAGGACCCGTCGCTTGGCTGGCGCTTCACCGATGCGTGGCTGTCGATGGCGGGGGCCAGCGACAAGGGCGAGCCCAACGGCTTCCCGGTCGACGAATGGGGCATCCGCGTGAACGACAACTTCCAGCCGGTTGGATCGTGCATGGCGCGGGGCGGGGCCACGAACAGCCCGGCCGCCGTCTATGCGATCGAGAAGTACATCGATTGGCTGCAGAACTACACGCCCCCGGCCGCCGCGGGCATGACCTTCAGCGAGGCGGGCCCCGTTCCCGCACAGGGCAACATCGCCCAGCAGATGTTCTGGTACACCGCCTTCACCGCCGACATGGTCAAGGAAGGCCTGCCGGTCATGAACGAGGACGGCACGCCGAAATGGCGCATGGCCCCCTCGCCCTATGGCGCCTACTGGGAAGAGGGCATGAAGGTCGGCTATCAGGACGTGGGTGCCGCGACGCTGATGCAGTCGACGCCCGTGGACCGCGCGCAGGCCGCCTGGCTCTATGCGCAGTTCATCGTGTCGAAGACCGTCGACACGAAGAAGAGCCATGTCGGCCTGACCTTCGTGCGTGACAGCACCGTGCGCCACGAAAGCTTCACCGAACGCGCGCCGCAGCTTGGCGGTCTGGTCGAGTTCTATCGCTCGCCCGACCGGGTCCGCTGGTCGGATACCGGGGCGAACATCCCCGACTATCCGCGCCTGGCGCAGCTGTGGTGGCAGAACATCGGCGATGCTTCCTCGGGTGCCAAGACCGCGCAGGAGGCGCTGGACGCGCTGTGCGAACAGCAGGAGGACGTGCTGTCGCGCCTGGAGCGGTCCGGCGTGCAGGGTGATCTGGGTCCGGTCCTGAACGAGGAGCAGGACCCCCAGTACTGGATCGACCAGCCCGGCGCCCCCGTCGCCAAGCTGGAGAACGAGAAGCCCGCGCCGGTCACCATCGCGTATGAGGAGCTGATCAAGCGCTGGCAGGAATGATCCCTGCCCATTAGCCTGAAGGGGGCGCGGTCGATCCGCGCCCCCGTTCGTGACGAAAGGACCGCCCATGACCCATATCCTTGCCATCGACCAGGGCACGACCTCGTCCCGCGCCATCGTCTTCGACGCCAAGATGGTCCCCTGCGGCAGCGCGCAGGAGGAGTTTCCCCAGCATTTCCCGCAATCGGGCTGGGTCGAACATGATCCTGCCGACCTGTGGGCCAGCACGGCGGCCACCTGCCGCGCCGCGATCGAGAAATGCGGCAATCCGCGCATCGAGGCCATCGGCATCACCAACCAGCGCGAGACCGTCGTGGTCTGGGACCGCAGGACCGGCAAGCCCGTCCACAACGCCATCGTCTGGCAGGACCGCCGCACCGCCGAATTCTGCCGCGAGCTGGAGGCCGCGGGCCATTCAGACATGATCACCGCCCGCACCGGGCTGCTGGTCGATCCCTATTTCTCGGCCACCAAGCTGAAATGGATCCTGGACCACGTGGACGGTGCCCGCGATCGCGCGCAAGCGGGCGATCTGGCCTTCGGCACGGTGGACAGCTGGCTGATCTGGAACCTGACCGGCGGCGCGGTCCATGCGACCGACGCGACCAATGCCGCGCGCACGATGCTGTACGACATCCACAAGGGCCGCTGGTCGCAGACCATCTGCGGCCTGTTCGACATCCCCATGGCGATGCTGCCCGAGGTCAAGGACTGCGCCGCCGATTTCGGCACCACGCGGCCCGACCTCTTCGGGCGCCCCATCCCCATCACCGGCGTCGCGGGCGATCAGCAGGCGGCCACCGTGGGCCAGGCCTGTTTCGAGCCGGGCATGATGAAATCGACCTATGGCACCGGCTGCTTCGCTCTGTTGAACACGGGGGACAAGCCGGTGGCGTCCACGCAGCGGCTGCTGACAACCATCGCCTATCAGCTGGACGGCAAGCCGACCTATGCGCTGGAAGGCTCGATCTTCATCGCGGGCGCGGTCGTGCAATGGCTGCGCGACGGGCTGAAGATCATCCGCGACGCGAAGGAGACCCAGCCTTTGGCCGAACGCGCCGATCCCGGCCAGCAGGTGATCCTGGTTCCGGCCTTCACCGGTCTGGGCGCGCCCTATTGGTCGCCCGACAGCCGCGGCGCGATCTATGGCCTGACGCGCAATTCCGGCCCCGCCGAACTGGCCCGCGCCGCGCTGGAATCGGTGGGCTTCCAGACCCGCGACCTCCTGGAGGCGATGAAGGCCGATTGGGAGCCCAAGGGAGAGACCGCGCTGCGCGTCGATGGCGGCATGAGCGCCTCCGATTACGCGATGCAGTTCCTGTCCGACATCCTGGGCGCCCCCGTCGACCGGCCCAAGGTGCTGGAGACGACGGCCCTGGGTGCCGCCTGGCTGGCGGGGCAGGGGCCGGGGATCTATCCCGACATGGCCGGTTTCGCCAAGGACTGGGCGCTGGACCGCAGCTTTGCCCCCGCGATGGAGGAGGACGACCGCGCCGCGCGCTATGACGCGTGGCGACGTGCGGTCAAGGCCACCATGTCGCTGTGACCGGCTGTTGACGCGGCCCGGTGGGACGTTACATCGGGCCGATCACAGACAGGACATGACGATGACCCAGCACAAGGTGATCTTTGACACCGACCCCGGCGTGGACGACGCGCTGGCCCTTTACTATCTGGTGCGCCACCCGCAGATCGACCTGCTGGGCGTGACCACCGTCTTCGGCAACGCGCCGGTGGCGATAACCACCCGCAATGCGCGCTTTCTGCTGCAGGCCTGGGGGCATGATGCCCCGGTCCATCGCGGGGCCGAGGGGCCGATGACCCCCGACATGCCGCCCGAATTCTGGCCCACCCACATTCACGGCGACAACGGCCTGGGCAACCATCCCACCCCCGAGGCGCCGGTGGAGGGCCCCGAGACCGCCGCGCAGTTCCTGATCGACACGATCCGCGCCCATCCAGGCGAGGTCCGCGTGCTGGCCGTGGGGCGCATGACGAACCTGGCGCGTGCGGTGCAGATGGCGCCCGACATCGCCGGGCTGGTGCGTGACGTGGTGATCATGGGCGGCGCCTTCCGCGTGCCCGGCAACATCACCCCCGCGGCCGAGGCGAACATCTGGGGCGACCCGCTGGCAGCCGACGTCGTCTTCGGCGCCGACTGGCCGGTGGTCGCGGTGCCGCTGGACCTGACCACGCGCACCTTCATGGACAGCGCCACGCTGGCCGATCTGGGCGCGCGGGGCGGCGCGGGGATGCAGCTGGTGGCCGATCTGTCGCAGGGCTATGTCGGCTTCTATCAGACGGCGGGCTATGACGGGATGCTGGTTCATGACTGCACCGCCGCCGTCTATCTGACCGATCCGGACCTGTTCACCCTGACCCAGGGCGAGGTCCGCGTCCTGTCCGAGGGCATCGCCCTGGGCCTGACGCTGATGAACCCGGCCGACCGCCAGGGCCCCCTGGGCGCATGGGAGGGCCGCCCGCGGCAATCGGCCACGCTGGACGGACAGCCCGACGCGATTCTGGCGCGCATCGCGCAGGTCTGCACCGCCTGACCGACCGGACGGGACGATCCCGCACGATTGTCCCGTCCCATCGAACACAGAGCGCGCGATTTTACGCCTAATCTTTCGTTTGTGCCCCCCTTATCTGACAGTCATCGGAACGGACCAGACGCGCATCCGGCGCGCCACCGCTTCCAAGATGTTGCAAGAACAAGGAAAACGATCATGAAAAACTTTGTGTACGCCCTGGCCGCCCTGTCCCTGACCGCTGGTGGCGCGATGGCCGCCGTCAATGGTACCAACGAGCGGCCCTATTCCAGCTCGTCGGTCGAAAAGGTCGCCGAGACCGTGCAGGTTCCGGCCCGCACCGTGATGACCTCGACCGAGCTGGCACGCGCCAACCTGTCGGGCGACGAGATGCTGACCGTGACCAAGATCTCGGGCGACAGCCAGATCGCCGAGATGAACAGCGATCGCTGAGCCGCGTCGTCCCCGGACGATGACGACTGATGACGGGCCGTCACGCAGATGCGTGGCGGTCTTGTCATTTGTGCCGTATGCCCATCCTGATGCGGGACCATCGGGCGGATCGGGACATATGACGGACCTCAAGGCATTGCGCAGTTTCGTGGCCATCATCGACGAGGGCAGCTTTGCCGCCGCCGCACGGCGGATGGGCATCTCCAAAAGCATGTGCAGCAAGATGATCGCCGACCTGGAGGCCGATCTGGGCACGCGCCTGCTGACCCGCACGACGCGCGCGGTCACGCCCACGGCGGCGGGCCTGGGCTTTCACGCGCAGGTGGCCGACATCCTGTCCCGCCTGGACGCCGCGTTCGAGGACGTCCGCGCGGCCTCCAGCCGCCCCTCGGGCCCGCTGAAGCTGGGCGTGCCGGTGCAATACACGCTGAAGGTCTTTCAGCCGCATCTGATGCGCTTCATGGACGAACATCCCGACATTCAGCTGGACGTGGTGCTGGACGACAGCCGGTCGGACATGACCCGCGACGGTTTCGACGCGGTCATCCGCATCGGCACGCTGGAGGACAGCAGCCTGCACGCCCGCCGCCTGCACGACGCCAACATCATGCTGGTCGCATCGCCCGATTACGTCGCCCGTCACGGCAGCCCGCAGCGCCCGGCCGACCTGCGCGACCACCAGTGCCTGCATTACACCAACCTCAAGGGGCCGGGCACCTGGCCGCTGCGCAGCGGTACCGAGGTCGTCTATCAGAAGATCACACCCGCCTTTTCCAGCAACAACGGCGAATTGCTGCGTGCGCTGGCGGTGGGCGGCAAGGGCATCGCGCTGGCACCCGAATTCCAGGTGGCCGACGATCTGGCGCGCGGCCTGCTGGTGCCGGTCCTGGCCGATCATGCGTTGCCGGGGGTGCCGATCCATGTCGTCTATTCCAGCCGCAAGCTGGTAACGGCGGCCCTTGCGGCATTCCTGGACTTTGTCGGGCGGCTGGATCTGGCCTGATCCTGCGGGCGGACAGAATGCCGCCTTGCGCCTGTCGTCGCACTCTGTCCTGCTGATCGCGACAGGAAAGGCGGGCGGCATGGGCGGACAGGTCAGGGTGGCGGTCATCGGCGGGGGCATCACCGGGCTGACCTGCGCGCGGGCGCTGGCGGATGCGGGGCATGCCGTCACGGTGTTCGACAAGGGTCGCGGCATCGGCGGCAGGCTGGCCACGCGCCGCACCGACGACGGGTTGCGGTTCGATCACGGTGCGCAGGTGCTGCCAGCCACCGATCCCGATTTCGCCGCGCTGCTGCAGGCGATGATCCGCGACGGCCACGCCGCGCCGTGGGACGGCGGCATCATCGGCACGCCCGGCATGGCCCAGATCCCCCGCGCGCTGGCGCAGGGACTGGACGTCCGGTCCGGCCTGATGGTCACCGCGCTGGACCGGGACCCCGACGGCTGGCACCTGCGCGGAGAGGGGATCGACCACCGGGCCGACATCGTCGTTCTGGCCATTCCCGCCCCGCAGGCGCGTGATCTGCTGGGCGAGGCCCACGCCTTTGCCGCGCCGCTGGCGCAGGTCCGCTATCAGGCCAGCGTCACGGTCATAGCGGGGCTGGACCCCGCCGCCCCGCGCCCCTTCGTCACGCATCGCGGCACCGGCGCGCTGGCTTGGGTCGCGCAGGACGGCGCAAAGCCGGGCCGGCAGGGGCAGCCGCTGACCACTTGGGTCGTTCAGGCCGACCCGGATTTCAGCATGGCCCATATCGACCTGCCCTTTGCCGAACTGGCGGATCTGATCGCACCGCAGCTGCTGGATCTGTTGGGGGCCAAGCCGGATCACCTGCGCCACGCCGTCGCGCATCGCTGGCTGTACGCGCAGACCGATGCGGCGCTTGGCCGACCGTTTCTGGCGGATGACGCGGCGGGGCTGATCGTCGGCGGGGATTGGGCGTTGGGACCCCATGCGGAACATGGCTGGGCCAGCGGCCGCGCGATGGCCGCGCATCTGCTGGCGCGATCATGACGGAAGACCGCACCCCCCGCCCCGTACCGCAGGGCCGCCTGACGCGGATGCTGCGCCTTGGGGGGCTGGCGGGCGGGATGGGCGGCCGCGCGCTGGCGCAGGGCGCGCGGCAACTGGCGACGGGGCAGCGGCCTTCGGCCCAGGACCTGTTCCTGACGCCCGCGAATGCTGCCCGCTTGGCCGGGCAGCTGGCTCAGATGCGTGGCGCCGCGATGAAGATGGGCCAGTTGGTGTCGATGGAGGCCGGTGACTTTCTGCCCCCCGAACTGACGCAGATCATGGCGCGGCTGCGCGCCGACGCCGATCCGATGCCGCCCAAGCAGCTGCAGGCGGTGCTGGACCGGGCCTGGGGGCCGGGTTGGTTGCGTCATTTCGCCCGCTTTCAGGTCAGGCCGATCGCGGCGGCCTCGATCGGGCAGGTGCACCGCGCGCAGACCCGCGACGGGCGCGACCTGGCGATCAAGGTCCAGTATCCCGGTGTGCGCGACAGCATCGACAGCGACATCGACAATATGGGCCTTTTGCTGCGCATCCCCGGCCTGATTCCGCAGGGGGTCGACCTGCCTGCCCTGATGGACGAGGCGCGCAACCAGCTGCATGCCGAGGCCGATTATCTGCGCGAGGCCGCACAGATGCGCCTCTATGCCGCCAATCTGGCGGGGCGCGACGAATTCCGCCTGCCGGTGCCCGACGATCAGTTCAGCACGGCCGACGTTCTGGCGATGGATTTCATCGACAGCCGCCCGATCGAGGCGCTGTCCGACGCCCCCCAGTCCACCCGCGATCGTGCCGCCCATCATCTGGCCCGTCTGGTCATCGAGGAGCTGTTCCGGTTCGACCTGATGCAGACCGACCCGAACTTTGCCAACTATCGCTGGCAGCCTGACGAGACGCATCCGGATGGCGGGCGCATCGTGCTGCTGGATTTCGGGGCGACGCGCGGCTTTTCGGCGCCGGTGGCCCCGCGCTATCTGACGCTGCTGCGTGCCGCGTTGGCCGATGACCGCGAAGGGGTACGCCGCGCCGCCATCGATATCGGCTATTTCCGCGACCAGACCGATGCCGCGCATCAGGACGTGCTGCTGCAGATCATGGACCTGGCGTTCGATCCCCTGCGCGCGGGCGGCATCATGGACCTGACGCACAGCGACATTCCCCGCCAGGTCGCCGATCTGGCGATGCAGGTGGCCCGCACCCGCACCCGGGCCGAGATGCCCCCGCCCGAGATCCTGTTCCTGCACCGCAAGATCGGCGGGCTGTACCTGCTGCTGTCGCGGCTGCGCGCGCGGGTCGACCTGGATGCACTGATCCGGCCCGACGATCTGGCGCAGATGCTGCAGGCGCGGGGCTAGGGCTGGTCCATCTCGTGCAGGCGGTCCTGGGCCAGGCGCAGGATCATGCGGAATTCGTCCGTGACGGTCAGGGCCTGGCCCACGCCCTCGGCCGGGACGGCACCGGGATCCTCCTGCCCGTCGCGCAGCGTTTCGCGCTGGTCCAGCCAGTCCAAGACGGGCTGTCGGGCCTGCGGCTCCAGCGCCGCGACCAGCCGCGCCAACAGGCGGCGTTGCGCGACAAGACGGGCTTCCAGCGTGGCAAGGGCGGTGTCGGTCATCAAGGCCTCCCGGGGCGGACATGCAGCAGGGGCAACGCCGGTGCGGGGCGCGGGGTTCATCCGGTGACGAACCCCTCCTCTAGCAGGTCGCCCATCAGGGCCGCGATGTCGCGGGTCAGGCGGTCGCGGGGAACGTCGGCAAAGACCTCGGCCAGGGTGTCGGCCAGATCGGCGGCGCTGCCGGGGATCTCCAGCAGCGCCCAGACTGCGTGTCCGACCGGATTCAGGTGCCAGACGACCGGGTCGGCGGGCGTCCACAGGAATGCCCCCGACCCCATGCGCCGCAGCACGATCCCCGGAGCCTGCCGCAGTACCCGGTCGGGATGCACCGGAACGGACCGCCTTTCCGGCGCATGCAGCGGATCGGGCAGCGGACCGGCCAGCGGCACGTTGGTCTGGGGTGGCGCGTCGGGGGCGAAGGCCCGGCGCAGCAGGGCGACCGCGTCCTCCAGATCGGCATAGACCAGTCTCAGGCAGGTCATCGCGGCGGCCATGTCGCGGGTCTTGGCAAAGGCCTGGTCGGCGCTGCCCAGATCGCCCATGTTCTGCGCCAGCAGGTGGTGCATCGCCTGATCGCGATCCATGCGGTGCAGCGTGGCGGGGCCGATCTGGCGCCGGTCCAGCACGATCAGCGTGCCGGGCCGGGCCTGGGTGCCGTGTGGGGCGACGTTGGGCGCCGCCAGATAGGCATAGCGCCTGTCGCGCGGCCCCGGCGTCATGGCGACATGCCGGCGGAAGGCGGCGGTCGTCCCCTTCGGCAGGGGCAGCCGCAGGCGGGGCGCGATGCCCAGGGCCACGGCCTGCAGATCGGCGGTCAGCGGCAGCACGTCGTCGCAGAACACCGTGACGTCCGGTTCCGCCGTCAGCCGCCCGATCAGCGTGCTTTTTCCGGCCCGCATCGGACCCGTCAGCAGGATCAGGTCGCCCGCGAAACGGAACGCCCCGCAATGCAGCGCCATGCAGCCCGGACTGTTTGCCAGAAACCCCGTGGACAGATCGGCGATCAGGGCGCAGGCGGCGCTGGCCGCATCCAGCCCCCCAAGATCGCCCTGAAAGAACGGGGAACGCGCCACGAACCCGCCCGGCCCTTGCGTCACCAGCGTCTGGCGGTGGCCCGGTCGTGGCGCGGACAGGGTCTGCGGCTGCCATCCGCGGATCGCGCCCATCAGCGCCCTGCGGACCGGCCCCGCACCCTGCAATCGCAGTGACAGGCCAGTGCCGGGAAAGTGCAGATGGCTGTCCGCGCCGGGCGACTGGCGCGCGGCGCGGACGGGGCGGGTTCGGGACGGGGGCGCCATCGTGGATCAGCGCGACGGCTTGGACCAGTCACGGCGCGTGCCCGGCCGCGAGGGACGGCTGCCGCGCTGGCCGCGAATGCCACGGTTGTCGGGACGCGACGCGCGGCTGGCCCGGCTGGCGCGACCGCGGCCGCCATTGCCCCGCCCGCTTCCTCCGCGACCGCTGCCGCCCCGACCACTGCCACCCCGGCCGCTGTTGCCGCGACCGCTGCCACCCCGGCCGCTGCGACCGCTGGCGCCGCTGGCATGGGCCGCCCCGAACCCGACCAGGGTGGGGGCGGCATAGATCACGCCGGCGGCCCCTGCGGCCAGGCCCAGCTTGGCCAGAAGGCCGCGACGCGAGAGGCGGATATCGGACGTATCGGACATGGGCTTCTTCCTTTGTGTTGCCGGAACCGGTCCTGTCCGGTTCATGGATGCAACGGGCCGGCGGGGCGGCTTATTCCCCGCTGACGGAAAGAATCTGCGATCCTGCCTCGGGGCAGGCCGACGGCGACGCGACCATGCCGTGGCCGAACACCGGGTCGCGGCCCGGTGCGCCCAGATCGGCGGCGCAGCGGAACAACCGGTCGCGCGCATCCGTCGCGCTCAGCCCGTCGCGCGCCATGCCAAGCGCCAGCGCCGCCGCCACGAAGGGCGCGGCATATGAGGTCCCCGACCGCAGCCGTCCCCCCTCGATCGAGGCGGCGGTCCACAGGTTCACCCCCGGCGCGGCCAGCGCGACATGCGGACCCCGCGCCGCCTGGCGATAGGGGGCACGGTCGGCATCGACGGCGGTGACGGCGATCACCTCGGGCCAGGCGGCGGGAAAGGCGGGGGCGGCGCCCGGCCCGCCGTTCCCCGCGGCCGCGACCAGGCCGATGCCCGCATCGCGCGCCTCGACCACGACCTGGCGCAGCACGGGGTTCGCGGGGCCGGAAAAGGACATGTTGATGACCTGCACCCGCGCCTGGATCAGCACGTCCAGCGCGTTCAGCAACGAGAACGCATCCGCCGCTGCCCCATCGGCGCGGCTGTGGAACGCCTCGACCGCGATCAGGTCGGCACGCGGCAGCAGGCCGGGGGCGCGACCCTGCGCATTGCCGATCAGAAGGGCAGCGACGGCGGTGCCATGCCGGCGCCCCGCCGCGTTCCGCCCGTCCAGGTCGACCTGGTTCACGCGCAGCGACTGGCCGCGCAACGCGGGATGGTCGGGATTGACACCCGTGTCGATCATGCCGATCCGCGGCCGGGCCTGCAGATCGGCAGGGCGCCAGCCGATCATCTGCTGGGCCGCGCAGTCCGCGCCGTCGCAGGTCAGGTCGTCGGGGCGATAGAGCGAATTCAGCGCCGCGGTCGATCCGGGCAGCAGGCGGGCGATCTCTGCCCGGGCCTGTGCCGGGTTGCGGCCCGGCGGCAGGCGCAGCCGGGCGGCGCGGCGCGCCAACGTCGCGTTGTCGCGCTGCGACAGCACGTCATAGCCTGCCGCCTGCAGCGGCTGCAGGCTTTGTCCCGGCGCCAGGATCACGACCATCTCGGGACGGGCAGGCGCGCGGCGCCGTCGCTGGCGCACCGGGCGCGACACCGATGCCCGCCCCGACGGCGCGCTGGCATCGGACGCGCGGGCCGTGCCGGTCCCGATCAGCGTCGGCGTCGCATAGGCCAACCCGGCCGCCAGTCCCATCCGGGTCAGCAGCGCGCGGCGGGTGGTCGGGGCGTCCTGGGTCATGGGCGGGTCCTTGATGCGATCGGGTCGGGTCATGGAAACGGTCGGCGGGACCAGTCTATTCCCATCGGCCCGCTGCGCGCACTTTTCTTTCGCGTGCGATGGAATAAAAGCGAAGGGGCCACGTTTCAAGGTCAACCAAGACCGCAAGGGGGGACCCTGTCCGTGACCGATGMCCTGCGCGCCCAGATGATCGCGCTGCTGCCCCGCCTGCGGTCCTTTGCCCGCGGCCTGTCGGGCCAGCATGCGCTGGCCGACGACCTGGTGCAGATCACCGTCGAGAAGGCGTTGCGAAACCTGGACGCCTTCGTGCCGGGGACGCGGATGGACAGCTGGTTGTTCCGCATCCTGCGCAACAGCTTCATCGACCATGTACGCGCCCGGCGGGACACCGACAGCCTGGACGATGACGACGCCATGCCCCTTGTGGGCCAGGACGGCCGCGAGGTGACCGAGACCCGCCTGCATCTGGCCGATGTGCGTCGCGCCATGAACCGCCTGCCCGAGGATCAGCGCGTCGTGCTGATGCTGGTCTGCGTCGAGGGCATGCGCTATCGCGAGGCCGCGCTGGCGCTGGACGTGCCGTTGGGCACGGTGATGAGCCGCCTCGGCCGCGCCCGCGCGGCCCTGGCGCAGGCGCTGCAGGACGATCCCGCCCTGCTGTCGGCCAGGCTGGGCTGAAGCAATCCGCAAAGGCATGATCCGATGACCCGTATCGACCCCCCGATTGATCCCAACGACGAGAGCGACGAGATGCTGATGGCCCTGGCGGATGGCGAACTGGACAACACCACCGCCGAACGCCTGTGGCGGCGGATCGAGACCGACCCCGCCTTGGCTAACCGCTTCGCGCTGTTCGCCGATACCCGTCATGGCCTGCAGGCGGCCTATCCTCCGGAACCCGTGCCCGACCGGCTGATCGCAACCGTCATGGCGGGCACGCCTGCTTCCGATCCGGTCGTCGTGCCATTCAGGCGCAGGTTGTCTGCGCGGCCGATGGCGGCCTGGGCAATGGCCGCGTCGCTGGTCCTGGCAGTGGGCCTGGGTGGGTTCCTGGCCGGCCGGGCGACGCCCCCTGCGGGCGCCACCCTGCAGCAGGCGGCGGCCGCCCTGGCCCAGGTGCCGACGGGGGGCGAGGCTGCCCTGCCGGGCGGGGCGGTGGCGCGGGCGCTGGCCAGCTATGACACCGACCTGGGTCTGTGCCGTCTGATCGAGGCGGGCGCGGAACGCGCGCTGATGTGCCGCGACCAGGGCGGCTGGTCGGTGGCGCTGGCGGTCCCGGGCGCGGGGCAGGACGCCTATCTGCCTGCGTCGGACCTGGGAACCGGCCTGATCGACACCGCGCTGGACGATCTGGGGGCGGGGCCGGCGCTGGCCCCCGCGGCCGAGGCTGCCGCCCTGACTGACTGATCCCATCATGGAACATCCGGCACGCGGGTCGTGTTGGGGGCCTTGAGGAAAGGCCGGGTGGGGCATGTGGGACTGGATATCTGAGAACAGCGGGCTGGTTCAGGCCGGAATGGCGGCGGTCACGGCGCTGGTCTGGRTGGTGTATCTGCACATCATCGTGTCGGGCCTGCGCCGCCAGCGCCGGACCGAGATCCTGATCCAGCTGGGCGGTGCGCGGAACCTGTCCGCACGCATCCTGGTCAGCAACCTTGGGTTCGAGCCGATCTATGTGCTGGAGATCATGCTGACCGTCCGGACCGCCAGCGGAGAGCGCATGTCCTCGGTCGCCGACCGAACCGAGATCGCGCAGGGCCAGCACGCCACCCCGCGCGAGGCGACGCTGCAGGGACCGCTGAAAAGCGGGGATCACGTCGATATCGGCAGCGTGCTGGACCTGCTGGACCGCGCCCGCCACCGCAGCTTCGACGCGCTGGAGCCCGGCGACATCCGCGAGGTCGAGGTGACGGTGGCAGCCATCACCGCCGCCGACAGCCGCATTGCGGCCGCCGCCCGCCGTTTCGCGATGAAGGGAGAGGGCGACGACATGTCTCTGTGTCCGCAGGATCTCTATGCACGCCAGATCCGGTCGCGCTGGCGACGCCGCCAGATCGAGGCCAAGCTGCGCGAGCGTCTGTGATCAGTCCCCGCCGAACAGATCGCGGGTGAACACGCGGTCGGCCACGTCCTGCAGGTCCGGGGTCAGGCGGTTCGCCACGATCAGGTCGGCACGCGCCTTGAACGCGGCCAGGTCGCGGATCACCTCTGACCCGAAGAAACGCGCGTCGGGAAGGGCGGGTTCGAACACCACGACCTCAAGCCCCTTGGCCTTCAGCCGCTTCATGATGCCTTGGACGGCGGATTGGCGGAAATTGTCGGACCCGGCCTTCATCACCAGGCGATGGATGCCCACCACCTGCGGCCTGCGCGCCAGGATGGCGTCGGCGATCACGTCCTTGCGGGTCCGGTTCGCCTCGACCACCGCGGCGATCAGGTTCTGGGGCACGTCGTTGTAGTTCGCCAACAGCTGCTTGCTGTCCTTGGGCAGGCAGTAGCCGCCATAGCCGAAGGACGGGTTGTTGTAATGGGCGCCGATGCGCGGATCCAGCCCAACACCCTGGATGATCTGGCGGCTGTCCAAGCCAAGCGACAGGGCATAGCTGTCCAACTCGTTGAAATAGGCCACGCGCAGGGCAAGATAGGTGTTCGCGAACAGCTTGATCGCCTCTGCCTCGGTCGAGCCGGTCAGCAGGACCGGCACGTCGTCCTCCAGCGCCGCCTCGACCAGCAGGTCGGCAAAGGCCCGGCCGCGGGCGCTGTCCTCGCCGACCACGATGCGGGAGGGGTGCAGGTTATCGTGCAGCGCGCGCCCTTCACGCAGGAATTCGGGGCTGAAGATCACCTGCTCCGTGCCAAGCCGGGCGCGAACGTCTCGGGTAAATCCCACCGGAACCGTCGACTTGACCACGATCACCGCCTGCGGCGCCAGCCGTGTGACATCCCGGATCACCTCCTCGACGCTGGAGGTGTTGAAGTAGTTGGTGACCGGATCATAATCGGTGGGCGTCGCCACGATCACGAAGTCAGCCCCCGCATAGGCCGCCGCCGGGTCGGTCGTCGCGGTCAGGTCCAGGTTCTGAGTGGCCAGGTGGTGGGCGATGTCCTCGTCGATGATCGGACAGCGCCGGTCGTTCAGCATGGCCACACGCCCCGCGTCCACGTCCAGCGCGCGGACGGTATTGCGCGCGGCCAGAAGGACGGCATTGGACAGGCCGACATAGCCGATGCCCGCGATGGCGATTGTTTTCCCGGACATGGTTGGCCCCTTGATGATGTGGCCGGCACAATAGCGTGCGGCGGCGGCGTTGCAACCGCCGCCGCGTGGCGTGCTAAATCGCCTTGGCTTCCGCCCGGCGGGCATGCAGTGCCGGTTCGGTATAGCCGGACGGCTGCTGCGTTCCGGTCAGCACCAGGTCACGGGCGGCCAGGAAGGCCGGCCCGTCAAAATCGGGTGCCATCGGGCGATAGGCGGGATCGCCCGCGTTCTGGCCGTCGACTTTGGCGGCCATACGGCGCAGCGCGTCCTCGACCTGAGCTTCGGTGATCAGCCCGTGCTCCAGCCAGTTAGCCAGGTACTGCGCGCTGATACGGCAGGTGGCGCGGTCCTCCATCAGTTGCACATCATCGATGTCGGGCACCTTGGAACAGCCGATGCCCTGATCGACCCACCGCACAACATAGCCCAGGATGCCCTGCGCGCTGTTGTCCAGCTCGCGCAGGACCTGGTCCTGCGGGATCGGGCCGTCGGCCAAAGCCGGAGTCAGCAGCAGGTCCAGGTGGGGGATCGGCTGACCCTGCAGCTCGTCCTGGCGGGCGGCCACGTCGATCTGGTGATAGTGCAGCGCGTGCAGCGTCGCCGCGGTGGGCGAGGGAACCCAGGCCGTGCTGGCGCCCGATTTCGGGTGGCCGACCTTGACCTCCAGCATCTCGGCCAGGGCGTCGGGCTTGGCCCACATGCCCTTGCCGATCTGCGCGCGGCCCCGCATGCCCGACGCCAGGCCGATCAGCACGTTGCGGTCCTCATAGGCTTTCAGCCAGGTGGCGGTCTTCATCCCGTCGCGGCCCACGAAGGCACCCGCCTGCATCGAGGTGTGGATCTCGTCGCCGGTGCGATCCAGGAAGCCGGTGTTGATGAAGAAGATCCGGTTGCGGATCGCGTGGATGCAGGCGGCCAAGTTGGCGCTGGTACGGCGCTCCTCGTCCATCAGGCCCAGCTTGACGGTGTTGGGGGCCAGTCCCAAGGCGGTCTCGACATGGGCAAAGACGCGGTCCGCGAATGCCGCCTCTTCGGGGCCATGCATCTTGGGCTTGACGACATAGATGGCGCCGGCACGACTGTTGCGGGGGCCTTCGGTCTTCTTCAGGTCATGGATGGCGCAGGCGACGGTGACCATCGCATCCATCAGCCCCTCGGGCGTGGACTGGCCGTCCTTGCGGATCACGTCGGTGGTCATCAGATGGCCCACGTTGCGCACCAGCAGCAGGGCGCGGCCCTGCAGCGTCACGGTGCTGCCGTCGGGCCGCGTGACGGTCCGGTCTCCCTCCAGGCGGCGGGTCATCGACGTGCCGCCCTTCTCGAAGGTCTCAGCCAGATCGCCCTTCATCAGGCCCAGCCAGTTGCCATAGACGCCGATCTTGTCCTCGGCATCGACCGCGGCGACGCTGTCCTCGCAATCCTGAATGGCCGACAGGGCGGCCTCCAGCACGACGTCGCGCAACCCGCTGGCGGATGCCGCCCCGATCGGGTGGTCGCGGTTGATCACCAGCTCGACATGCAGCCCATTGTGGCGCAGGACGTATCCGGTGTCGGCGCCGTCGCGGTGGGTGCCGACAAAGGCTGCCGGATCGGCCAGCCGCACCGCCTGGCCCCCAACGGTCGCGGCCAGACCCTGCGCGTCGACGTCATAGGCGGTGACGTCGGCATGGCTGCCCCCGTCCAGCGGCAGCGCCTGGTCCAGGAACGCGGCCGCCTTGGCCACGACCGCGTCACGGCGCGCCGGATCGAACCCGCCCGACGGCACGGGACCCATCACGTCCGACCCGTACATCGCGTCATAGAGCGAGCCCCACCGCGCGTTCGCCGCGTTCAGGGCAAAGCGGGCATTGCTGACCGGCACGACCAGCTGCGGCCCGGCCAAGGTGGCGATCTCGGGGTCGATGTCGCCGTTCTCGACGGCAAACGGGGCCGGTTCGGCGACAAGATAGCTGATCTCGGTCAGGAAGGCGCGATAGGCGGCGGCGTCCCAGGGCTGGTTTCCGCGAGCCTTGTGCCACGCGTCGATCTGGCGCTGCAGCTCGGTGCGGCGTTCCAGCAGGGCGACGTTCTCGGCCGCGAATCCGTCCAGCAGCCCGGCGTAGCCCTGCCAGAAGGCATCCGCCGTCACGCCGGTCCCGGGCAGCACCTGCGCCTCGATGAACTGCGCAAAGTCGGTATCGACCTCAAGGCCGTGGCGGGGGGTGGCGGAACGGGTCATGGGGCTCTCCTCGGATGGCGGGGATTCGGCATCGGGCCATACCCCAAGGGTGGGATACGTCACCCCGGCAGGTTTGCCAAGGGTTTTGGAACGATTTTCCATTGTGTCCGCAAACCGGGCGTCGCGGCGTGGTGTCGCGGGGGTCCGGGGGCCCCGCAGCCTTGTCGCCCCCCTCGATGGGGGGTGGCGAGGCTTCCTTCCCTCAAAGGCGCGCACATGATCACGATGTCCGTTTCCGCTGGCAGAATGTCGCAATTCTGCCGCGCCGTCGTTCGCCTGCGACTAGTTTGGGGCGAAAGCCACCCCGGACCCCCGAGCAGCGCCATGACCCAGACCTCCGACTTGACCACAGCCCAGCTGATCGCCGCCCGTCTTCCCGGCCACGCGCTTCCCCGCGACCTGTATTGCGGCGAACAGGCCTTCCAGGACGACCTGGAGCAGATCTGGTACCGGGAATGGCTGTTCGCCGGACCCAGCTGCGAGCTGCCCAAGACCGGCAGCTACATCACCATGCAGGTCGGCCAGTATCCGGTCATCGTCACCCGCGGCGCAGACGGCCGCATCCGTGCCTTCCACAACGTCTGCCGCCACCGCGGCCAGCGCCTGTGCGCCAAATCGAACGGGACCAATCCCAAGCTGGTCTGTCCGTATCACCAGTGGACCTACGACCTGAACGGCAAGCTGCTGTTCGCGCGCGACATGGGCCCCGAGTTCGACCCCTCGAAATACAGCCTCAAGCCGGTTCATTGCGTGGACCTGAACGGCATGATCTTCATCTGCCTGGCCCAGGTGCCCCCCGCCATCAACGAACTGGCGGCCAACCTGACCCGCTATGCCGCGCCCTCGGGGCTGGCCGATGCCAAGATCGCCTTCAGCTCGACCATCGTCGAGAAGGGCAACTGGAAGCTGGTGATGGAGAACAACCGGGAATGCTATCACTGCAGCGGCAGCCATCCGTCGCTGTGCCGGACCTATTCCGACGATCCGCTGATGACGGTGATGGAGGGGCCGAACGCGGCCTCGCCCGAGATCCTGGCCCATTGGGACCGCTGCGACGCCGCCGGTCTGCCCGCCCGCTTCGTCAACGCGCCCGACATGCAGTGGCGCATGGCGCGGGTGCCACTGATGGACCATCAGGAAAGCTTCACCATGTCCGGCAAGGCCGCGGTGGCGCGGCGCATGGGCACGATGCCCTGGAATGACGCGGGCAGCCTGATGTTCTATCACTTCCCCTCGTCCTGGAACCACTTCCTGCCCGATCACGCCATCGTCTTCCGCATCCTGCCGATCAGCCCGACCGAGACCGAGGTCACGACCAACTGGCTGGTCCACAAGGACGCGGTCGAAGGCGTCGATTACGACATCGAGACCCTGACCCGCGTCTGGCTGAACACCAATGACGAGGACCGCCAGGTGGTCGAGGAAAACCAGGCCGGCATCCTCTCCCCCGCCTATGAGCCCGGCCCCTATTCCCCCACGCAGGAGGCCGGTGTGATCCACCTGATCGACTGGTATTGCGGGTTGATGGCATCACGCCTCGGGATGCGGCAGGCGGCCGAATAGATGGCCAAGCCCCGCGTGAACTGGGCCGCCGAGCCGTGGTCCGATGACGAGCCGCTGGAATGCGTCATGGTCGTGCCCGAGACGCGCGACACCTCGACCTTCATCTTCCGGGCGCCGTCTGGCGCGTGGTTCGACTATCAGCCCGGCCAGTTCGTGACGCTGGACCTGCCCGTCGATCCCGCCAGGGGGCCGGCCGGCAACGTCCAGCGGACCTACACGATCAGTTCGTCGCCCTCGCGGCCGCTGTCGATCTCGGTCACGGTCAAGGCGCAGTCGACCTCGATCGGCACGCGCTGGATGCTGGATCACCTCAAGCCGGGAATGCGGATCCGGGCCTTTGGCCCCAACGGCATCTTCAGCTTTCACCGTCATCCGGCGGCGAAGTACCTGTTCATCTCGGCCGGGTCGGGCATCACGCCGATGATGTCCATGACCACCTGGGCCTGGGACCGCGCGCAGGACACCGACATCGTCTTTGTCCATGCCGCGCAGCGCCCATCCGACATCATCTTCCGCGACCAGCTGGAACATTACGTCGCCCGCGTGCCCGGCCTGCAGCTGCGCCTGACCGTGGAACAGCCCGAGCCGTTCCGCGTCTGGCACGGCTATCAGGGGCGGTTGAACAGCCTGATGCTGGGCCTGATGGCCCCCGACTATCTGGACCGCGAGGTGTTCTGCTGCGGCCCCGAGCCGTTCATGCAGGCCGTGCGCGAGATGCTGATCTCGCTTGGCTACGACATGGAGCGCTATCACCAGGAAAGCTTTGGCGCCCCCGTCGCCACCGAGGCCGAGGCCCCGGTCATCGAGGATGTCACCCCGGCCGACGATGCCAGCGCCCAGGTGACCTTCGCCTCCAGCGGCGTGACGGCGTCCTGCGCGGAAACCGACACGGTTCTGGCGGTGGCCAAGCGGGCGGGGCTGAACATTCCGTCCGGCTGCACCTTCGGCCTTTGTGGCACCTGCAAGATCCGCAAGACCGCCGGAGAGGTCCACATGGTCCATAACGGCGGGATCAGCGACGAGGACATCGCCGAGGGCTGGATCCTGGCCTGCTGTTCGAACCCGATGGGGCGGATCACCGTCGAGGTCTAGCCCAGGATGACCCGATGCTCCTGCTGGCCCGTGACGCCTGCGGGAACCGCATAGGTGCAGCCGTCCGTGTCGCGCGGATCATCCAGCCCCTGCCGTGCGGTCGTCGCGAACAGCGTCGTCAGGTCCGCGCCGCCGAAGGCCGGGCAGGAGACGTGCGGTGCGGGCAGATCGATCGCCCGGTCAAAGCGGCCCTGCCGGTCATAGCGCGCGACGCGCCCCGCGCCCCATTGTGCCGACCACAGCCCGCCCTGGGCGTCGATGACCGCGCCGTCGGGGTTCAGCCCTTCGGCGTTCAGGTGGATGAACACCTGCGGATCGCCCGCGGGCCAGCCGTCGCGGTCCAGCCGGACCTGCCAGATGGTCGAGCGGTCGGTATCGGCGAAATGCGCCAGATCGCCTTCGGGCGAAAAGCAGATCGCGTTGGTGATGGTGATGTCGGGGAACAGACGGCGCAGCTCTCCGCGGTGGAACCGCCAGATCGACCCGGCATCGGGTTCCGCGTTCAGCCCCATCGTCCCGATCCAGAACCCGCCCTGCGGGTCGGCACGGCCATCGTTGCTGCGCGTCACGACGTTGTCGGCCTCCAGCGGCAACAGGACCTGTGCCGCGCCGTCGCGCAGATCCACCAGCGACAGCGCACGGCTGGACGCCACGATGATCCGGTCCGCATCGACGATCCCCGCGGCCGAAACGGGGTCGGCAAAATCCCAGTGACGCCGCGCGCCGTCCATCGGCTTTTCGAACATGCGGCGACCGATGATGTCGAACCAGATCAGCGATTGGCGATCGGGATGCCACAGGGCGCCTTCGCCCAGGGTGCAGGGGGTGTCGTCAAAGATCATGCGCTGGCCTCCCATGCGGCGACGATGGCGGCGGCCCTGGCGGCCACGGTGTCGGCACTGTCACCGGGCTTGTACAGGCTGGATCCAATCCCGAAGCCCGCGGCCCCGACACGCCGCCATTCGGCCATGTTGTCCACGGACACGCCGCCCACGGCCCAGCAGTCGGTTCCCGCGGGCAGCACCGCGCGCATGGCGCGCAGGCCCGTGGGACCGATCAGCTCTCCGGGAAACAGCTTCAGCCCGGTGGCGCCCGCCGCCAGCGCGGCAAAGGCCTCGGTCGGGGTCATGACACCGGGATAGCTGGCCATGCCCGCCTCCACGGTGGCGCGGATCACGCCCGTGTCGCAATTGGGCGACAGGATCATCCGCCCGCCCGCATCGCGGACCGCCTGCACCTGATCGGGCGTCAGCACGGTGCCCGCGCCGATCTGTGCGGCATCACCGAATTCGCGCGACAGGATGCGGATGCTCTCCAGCGGGTCCGGAGAGTTCAGCGGCACCTCCAGCCGGGTGATGCCGGCCTGGATCAGGGCATGGCCGACGGCGCGGGCGTCCTGCGGCGTCAGGCCGCGAAGGATGGCGATCAGGGGACGGGACATGGATTATCCTTGCAGAAATTGACGATGGGCCGCGGACAGGCCGGCCAGTGTGGCGTCCTGGACCGACATGCGCGCGGCGGGGACGCCCTGCGCGGACAGCGCATCGGCGTAAACCGCCGACAGGGCAGGGGCGCCGATGATGGTGACCTGCGATCCCAGCCACCAGGGCCGGGCCGCGGCCATCTCCCACCCGATCAGCGTACCCGACAGGCGTGCGCGTGCCGCAGCCGGGTCCAGCCCGGACAGCAGCGATTCCGCGCGCAGCTGGAACAGGCCCGCATAACCGCGTTCCGGACGGCTCATCGCGTCCGACACCGCGTCGCGGAACACCGCGGGATCACAGTCACCCTCGCCCACCGAATGGCGTAGGACCGACTGATTGGCAATCAGGCCGAACAGCTCACCGGTCATGAAGCTTTTGAAGTTGCAGATCTCACCGGCCGAGATGCGGACCCATTTCGTATGCGTGCCCGGCAGGCAGGCGATCCCGTCGAAGTCCGGGTCCAGCGCCAGAAGGCCCGCGATCTGGGTCTCCTCTCCGCGCATGACATCGGCGGGGTCGTCCTGACGGACACCGCAGATGACCCGCACGGGACGGCCGCCCGGATCTCCCGGCACCGCGACCATGCGCGGGGCGGCGGGGCAGGGGACGGGCGCATAGGGTGCCTCGACCCAGCCCTGGCGCGATCCGACCATGCCGCAGGCAATGACCGGCACGGCGGGCCACCCTTGGGTCGCCTGCGCCAGCACGCCCGCAAAGCGGTCGGGGGTCAGGCCGCCCATGCCCTGGTCGCTGTCGCGGGCCTCGACCACGGTGCGGCCGGACATGGCCCACAGCCGCAGGTTGGTGGTGCCCCAATCGGCGGCAATCCAGTCTATCGTCACAGGCGCGTCCCTTCGATCACGGCGATGGTTTGCGGAAAGGCCGGGGGCAGGGCCACGCCCTGCGCCATCAGCGCCGCGCCGTTCAGGGTCACCGCACCCCGCGACAGCGCAACAGAGGAACTGTGGTGACCCACGGGATGTTCCAGCATCGTCAGACGATAGCGCGCCTGCGGGTCCAGTCCGGTCAGACGAAGCAGCGGCGGCTGCAGCGCCACGGGGGCGTCGATCTGGGCGGCAAAGACCACCATGCGGCTGCCGTCGGCGGCCAGCTGTATCTCGGCCAGGCTGCCCGCAGGGCGGTCCAGCCGCCAGATGTCGCCTGCCATCATCCAGTCGCGGTTGGCCTTCCACCAGGTGGTGACGCGGGTCAGCGTCCTGGCCTCGGCCGTGGTCAGTTCACGCGGGTCCATCTCGAACCCCATGTGCCGCTGTGCCGCTGTCCAGGCGCGCAGGGCCATGGGCAGGACGCGCCCCGAGGTGTGGCACTCGCGCGGGCCGACATGGCTGCCCGTGACGCAGGCGGGCAGCAGCATCGCCGCGTGATGCTGGATGCGCAGGCGTTCGATCGCGTCGTTGCTGTCGGACAGCCAGACGCGACCGCAGCGGGTCAGGATGGCCGTGTCGATTCGTCCCCCGCCCGACGCGCAGCTTTCGAATTCCACCTGGGGATGGGCCGCGCGCAGCCGGTCGAACAGCGCATAGACGCCGCGCGTCTGCGCGGCATCGGGAAAGGGCGTCAGCCGATTGTGATCCCATTTGACATAGTCGATGTCCCAAGCGCCCAGGATGCCGCCGATGCGGTCGAACAGATGGTCGCGCACGTCGTCGCGGGCCATGTCCAGGTGCAGCTGGCTGCGCCCGCGGATCTGGTCCGCGGGGCCCAGCACCCAGTCCGGATGGGCGCGATAGAGGTCGCTGTCCTCGTTGATCATCTCGGGTTCGAACCACAGGCCAAAGCGCATCTTCAGCGCACGGAGCTTGTCGATCAGCGGCTTGAACCCCTGGGGATGCTTGCGCGGGTCGATGGTCCAGTCGCCCAGGGACGAGCTGTCGTCGTCGCGCCGCCCGAACCAGCCGTCGTCCAGCACGAACCGTTCCGCGCCAAGGGCCGCGGCGCGTTCGGCGATCTGGGCCAGTTCGGTGGCGTCGTGGCGGAAATAGATCGCCTCCCACCCGTTGTAATGCACGGGGCGGGGCCGGCGCGCGGGGGGCAGGGCATCGCGGATGGTGCGCTGAAAGGGGACCGCCACGCTGTTCAGGCCCCGATCGCCGCGCGCCAGCCAGATCTCGGCCGTCTCGAAGACCGTGCCGGGTGCGCGTTCCGACCCCGAGCAATGGCCCAGCTGGATCTGGCAGCGGCCGTCGGGCAGGGCCTCGACCAGCATCCGGTGGCCGCCGGACCAGCCGTAATGCAGGGCCACGGCCTCTCCGCCGGTATTGGTGGTGCCGGGGGCGGTCAGCCACAGATGCGGCGGATGTTCGTGACCCGACCGACCGGTGCGCGCGTCGCGCAGGCGCGCGCCGTGGTCCAGCGCGGTGGTCACCGGCTGGAATTCCCGCGTCCAGCGCCCGGCCAGTTCGGTCAGGTCGGACAGATGCGCGGGGACCGGCAGGGCCAGCGCCAGATGGTGCAGCGTCACCGCGGCGTCGGACGACAGCCGCGCGCGCAGGCCGATCAGCCCGTGATCCATCGCACGGATGGTGATGTCCAGCCGCAGGCCGGGTGCGACATGGCGCAGGGTCAGTGCGTTGCCCTGATCCGCGCTGTCGAGGCGCCAGTCCGGCTCCAGCGGCAGGCCGTTCTGGAACGCGACCAGCCCTGGCTGACCCGGAAAGCTGCGCCGCGCCTCGGGGACCAGCGACAGGGGCGGCAGGGCGTCCAGCATGCCGCCGGTGATGCCGCCCGCCGCCGCCGCGACCAGCGCGTCCAGGTCGGTGTCGCCGGGCAGGGGCGCGCCCCAGTAATGGCAGCAGGCCATGCCGTCGTCGCTGCCCAGGACCATGGTCTGGGCGGGCGTGTCGATGCGCCACAGCCTCATTTCACCGCGCCCAGGGTCAGTCCGGCGATGAAATGCCGCTGCATCAGGAAGAACATCAGCACGGGCGGCAGGGCGGCCAGGATCGAGCCTGCGCTGACCAGGTGCCATGCGGCGATCCACTGGCCGTTCAGGCTGTTCAGCCCCGCCGTTACCGGCTGCGTGTCCGCACCCGTGGTCAGCACCATCGCCCAGAAATAGTCGTTCCAGATGAAGGTGAAGACCAGCACCGAAAGGGCCGCGATGGCGGGCCGGACCAGCGGCAGGACGATATGCCAGAAGATCTGCCATTCGGTGACGCCTTCGACACGGGCGGCCTCGATCAGTTCGCGCGGCAGCGCCTTGATGAAGTTGCGCATGAACAGCGTGCAGAACCCTGTCTGAAACGCGATGTGGAACAGCGCCAGGCCGGTGATGGTGTTGTACAGTCCCATGTCCACCGTCAGGTCGCGCACCGGCACCATCAGGATCTGGAACGGCACGAAATTGCCCGCGACGAACATGAAGAACACCACCAGCGACAGGCGGAACTTGTAGACCGCCAGCGCGAAGCCGGTCAGGCAGGACAGCCCCACCGCGCCGATCATCACCGGAATGGTGATGCGGAAGCTGTTCCACAGGTACTGCGCCAGGGGCGAGTTGCGGAACACGTCGGCATAGTTCTCCCACGCGAAACGCGAGGGGATGCCGAAGTAGTTGCCCGCGGCCAGGTCGCCCGACGGGCGGACCGAGGTCATCGCGACCCCCAAGAGGGGCAGCAGCCACAGGACCAGCATGATCGGCAGCACGATCTTATAGGTGCGCTGTGCCGCGGGGGACATCGACTGGATGGGACGGGGAAACATGGGTCAGACCCCTTTCTCGTCGCGCCACATCTTCCAGATGAAGCCCGAGATGAAGATCATCATGATCGCGAACAGGACGACCGCGATGGCCGCGCCGTAGCCCATGCGATAGCCGTATTCCGACAGCGCCTGTTCGTACATGTAATAGGACAGCACGCGCGACGACCCGAAGGGTCCGCCCGAGGTCATGATGCTGACCAGATCGAAGCTGCGCAGCGCACCGATGACGGTCACGACCACGGCGATGAAGGTCGCCGGGCGCAGTTGCGGCAGCACGACATGCCACAGCATCCGCCAGCCCTTGGCGCCGTCCAGGCGCGCGGCCTCGATCTGGTCGGGGGCGACGGCGTTCAGGCCTGTCAGGTACAGGATCATGCAATAGGCGATCTGCGGCCACAGGCCCGCCGCGATGATGCCATAGGTGACGAAGCGTTCGTCGGCCAGGATCGCGACGCCCGTGCCCGTGGCCCATTCGATCAGCGCATAGAGCAGCCCGAAGCCCGGCGCATAGAACCACGAAAAGATCAGTCCCACGACCACCTGGCTGATGACGAAGGGAAAGAAGAACAGCGACTTGTAGATGCGGATGCCGCGGATCGTCTGGTTCAGGAACAGCGCGATCATCAGCCCCAGGGGCACCGCCAGCAGATACAGCGCCAGCCAGATCACGTTGTTCTTCAAGCTTGTATAAAAGGCCTCGTCCCACCACAGCTCGTCGTAATTGGCCAGGCCGACCCAGGTCATCGGGCCCAGCCCGTCCCAATCGTGGAAGCTGACCCAGACCGACTGGAAGATCGGGATGATCACGTAGACCGAAAACATCAGCAGGCCCGGCGCCAGGAACAGCCAGGGCGTCAGCTGACGCCGGGACCGGCGGCGCGGCGGGGGGGTGTCGGGCAGGGCGGTCATGGTGCCACCTTCATCTTACGGGGAAACGCGCGGGCAGGGGCGTCCCTGCCCGCGACGGGATCACTGGGCGTAGACGCGCTGGCGCTGACGCTCCAGCCGTTCGAGGATGGCGTCCAGGCGTTCGGGGCGGACCATGAATTCCTGGAACCCCTCCATCCCGGCCTTGGCCATCTCCGGCGGCGCGTCGCGGTCAAAGAACTGCGCGATGCCGCCCTCGGCGGTGGAAAGCAGCTCGAAGCCCGCCTGCAGAAACGGGTCGTCGCCCACGCTGCTTTCGGCGTTGATCGGCAGCTGGCCAAGCGTGGCGTTCATCTTGGTCTGCACGTCGGGGCGCGCCATGAAGGCCAGGAACAGCTTGGCATCCTCGGGGTTCTTGGCCGCGGCGGGGATGTGGACGGTGTCGGTCGGCGCCTCCTCGGCGCGCGGGATGTCGGGGTTGATGGTCGGGAAGGGCATGAAGCCCAGGGTCTCGTCCGTCATGCCGCCGTCCTTGAAGGCCGCCACGGCAAAGTTGCCCATGACATAGTTCGCGGCCTTGCCCTGGACCAGGTTCGACACGGCGTCCTGCCAGTCGATCGCGGCGTGGTTGGCCGAGACATAGGGCAGCACCTTGGCGAATTCGGCAAAGACCGCGCGCACGCTGTCATCCGTCCAGGGGATTTCCCCGTTGGTCAGCTGCATGTGCCAGTCATAGCCGTTCGTGCGCAGCGACAGATAGTCGAACAGCCCCGCGACCGGCCACAGCGCTTTGGACCCAGTGGTCAGGCAGTCGATGCCCGCGGCCTTGAACTTCTCGCAATTGGCGATGAACTCGTCCCAGGTTGCGGCAGGCTCGACGCCGACCTGCGCATAGACGTCCTTGTTGGTGTAGATGCCCCATTGGTAGTAGGTGTAGGGGATGCCCCACTGCTTGCCGTCGATGGTCATCGATGACAGCGCGGACCCCAGGGTCTCGGTCAGGTTGTTCTCGGCCCAGATGTCGGACACGTCCATGAACTGGCCCGCCTCGACGAAGGGGCCCATCCGGTTGCCCGCGTACCAGTTCGCCAGGTCCGGCGCGTCGGCGGTCATGAAGTTCCGGATCGCGGTCTTATAGCCTTCGTGGTCGAACGTGTTCACCTGCACGTCGATCTCCGGGTACTCGGCCTCGAAATCCGCGATCAGCTGGTCGAACGCCGCCTTGGGCGCGGGATCGGACGCATCGGTATTGAACACCAGCACCCGGCTTTGCGCGAAGGCGGGGGCGGTGGTGGCAAGCAGCATCGCCAGCACCAGCCCTTTTCTCAGATGGACCATGGTCTCCCTCCCATTTTGGTTCCATATATTGAAACTTAGTTTTGAATATTGAAACTATGCTGCGAATCGCATAGCCTGTCAACAACGGGGGAGGGTGACGTGACGGTGCAGGGACGCGAAACGACGGATGGCACGGTGGGCCGCACGCTGGCCGTGCTGGACCTGGTCGCCGCCTTCGGCCGCCCCGTCCGCTTTGCCGAGATCCTGCCCGTCGCGGGCCTTCCCAAGGCGACGCTGTACCGGTTCCTGCAGGCGCTGACCCATCAGGACATGCTGGCCTATGACGAGGACCGCCAGACCTATGCGCCCGGCATGCGGCTGGTGCGGTTGGCCCATTCGGCCTGGGCGCAGTCCAGCCTGGCGCCCTTGGCGCAGCAGGTCCTGGACCGCCTGGCGGTCGATCTGGGCCAGACCATCCACCTGGCGCAGCTGGACAACGGCGCCGTCCTCTATGTGGACAAGCGCAACGCCAAGCTTCCGGTCGAGATGTTCGCCCAGTCCGGCAAGGTGGGCCCGGCCTATTGCACGGGCGTGGGCAAGGCGATGCTGGCCCATCTGCCCGAGGACAAGCTGGCCGCGGCCCTGTCGCGGCAGTCCTTCCACGCGCACACGCCCAACACGCTGACCACGCCAGACGCCCTGCGCGACGAGCTGGTCCGCATCCGCCAGCGCGGCTATGCGCTGGACGACGAGGAACACGAGACCGGCATCGCCTGCCTTGCCGCCCCCATCTTGTCGGGGACCGGGCGCATCCTGGGCGCGATCTCGGTGACGACCACGACGGCCACGACCAGCCGCGACCAGCTTCTGTCGCTGGCAGGCCCCGTGACCCAGGCTGCGGCGCAGATCGCCGCGACCGCCGACACCTGGCGGTTCCCCGAACACAAGCAAGCATGAGGTTGCCATGTCCGGCGTCCAGCTAAGCCGCGTCACCAAGGATTTCGGCCCCGTGCGGGTCATCCACGGCGTCGATCTGCAAGTCAGGCAGGGAGAGTTCTGCGTTTTCGTTGGCCCCTCGGGCTGCGGGAAATCGACCCTGCTGCGCATGATCGCGGGGCTGGAGGAGACCAGCGCCGGCCAGATCATGATCGAGAACCAGGACGTCACCGATGCCGACCCGGCCGACCGGGGCGTGGCGATGGTGTTCCAGACCTATGCGCTGTACCCGCACATGACGGTCGCGCAGAACATGGGCTTCGGGCTGAAGATGAACGGCCATCCCAAGGCCCAGATCGCCACCAAGGTGGCCGAGGCGGCCCGCATCCTGAAGCTCGACCCGCTGCTGGACCGCAAGCCCGCCAACCTGTCGGGCGGCCAGCGTCAGCGCGTGGCCATCGGCCGCGCCATCGTGCGCGGCCCCAAGGTGTTCCTGTTCGACGAGCCGCTGTCGAACCTTGACGCTGAACTGCGCGTCGAGATGCGGGCCGAGATCGCGCGCCTGCACCGCGAGCTGGGCGCGACGATGATCTATGTCACCCATGACCAGGTCGAGGCGATGACCATGGCCGACAAGATCGTCGTGCTGCGGTCGGGCCGCATCGAGCAGGTCGGCAGCCCGATGGAGCTGTACGACGATCCCGACAACCGCTTTGTCGCGGGCTTCATCGGCAGCCCGGCGATGAACTTCGTGGCCGGGCGCGTGCAGGGTGGCCAGGTCGTCACCCCGGCCTTTGACGCGCCGCTGGACCGCCACGGTCCCACCCTGACCGAGGGGCGCGCGGTCGAGATCGGGCTGCGTCCCGACGCGCTAACGCTGACGCCGCAGGGCCCCTTCCGCATCGACCTGGCCGAGAACCTGGGCGGGACGACCTATGCCCATCTGCGCGCCCCGACCGGAGAGAAGCTGATCGTGCAGACGACGCAGCGGCTGGACCCGGCCGGCGGCGGCAGCGTGCGCCTGAGCTTCGACGCGGCGGATGCGTTCTTCTTCGACGCGGACAGCGGGCAGCGGCTGAGATGAGCCTGCGCATCGGACTCGTGGGCCTGGGCACCATCGCGCGTGCGCAGCACCTGCCCGCCATTGCCGCGACGGACGGCCTGACGCTGACCGCCATCGCCAGCCGCAACGCCACGCTGGAAGGCGTCGCCAACCACCGCGACGTGACGCAGATGCTGGGCGATGTGGACGCGGTGTCGCTGTGCACCCCGCCGCAGGCGCGGTTCGATCAGGCCATGGCGGTGCTGCGCGCGGGCCGCCACCTGATGCTGGAGAAACCCCCTGGCGCGACCCTATCCGAGATGGCCGTCCTTGAGGCCGAGGCCGCGCGCCAGGGCGTGACCATCCACGCCACCTGGCACTCGCGTGAGGCCGCGGCGGTGGACGCGGCCCGCGACTGGCTGGCCACGACCCGAATCCGCGCCGTCCGCATCGACTGGTGCGAGGATGTGCGGAAATGGCATCCCGGGCAGGAGTGGATCTGGCAGCCCGGCGGCTTGGGCGTCTTTGATCCCGGCATCAACGCGCTGTCGATCCTGACGGCGCTGATCCCCGGCGTGCGGCTGGTCGGCGCCGACCTGCACATCCCCACGAACCGCCAGACCCCCATCGCCGCCGATCTGAGCCTGGAGGCGGGCCATCCCATCGCCGCGCATTTCGACTGGCGCGTGACGGGGGATGAGACCTGGCAGATCGCCTTCGACACCGATGCCGGCCCCGCGACCCTGTCCGAAGGCGGCGCGCGCTTCACCGCGCCGGGCCTGGAGACCCTGGGTGAGAACCGCGAATATGCCCGCCTTTACGCCCGCTTCCGCGATCTGGTCGCGGCGGGCGGCAGCGATCTGGATCTGGCGCCGCTGCGGCTGGTCGCCGATGCCTTCCTGACGGGCCGCCAGCACGCGGCCCCTGCCTTCGAGGACCACCCATGAAAATCACCGCCATCGAGACCTTCATCGTTCCGCCCCGCTGGTGCTTCGTCAAGATCAGCACGGATGAGGGCATCAGCGGTTGGGGCGAACCCGTCCTGGAAGGCCGCGCTGCCTCCGTCGCCGCCTGCGTCGAGGAGCTGTCGGATTACCTGATCGGCCGCGACCCCCGCCTGATCCAGGATCATTGGACGGTGATGTATCGCGCGGGCTTCTATCGCGGCGGCGGCATCCACATGTCGGCCATCGCGGGGATCGACCAGGCGCTGTGGGACATCAAGGGCAAGGATCTGGGCGTGCCGGTCCATGCCCTGCTGGGCGGCCAGCAGCGCGACCGCATCCGCGTCTACAGCTGGATCGGCGGCGACCGTCCGGGCGACACGGCGCGGATGGCGCGCGATTGCGGCGACCGCGGCTTTACCGCCGTCAAGATGAACGGCACCGAGGAGATGCAGTTCGTCGACAGCCACGCCAAGGTCGATCAGGTCCTGGAGCGCGTGCAGGCCATCCGCGAGGAGATGGGCCCCGATTTCGGCATCGGCATCGACTTCCACGGTCGGGTGCATCGTCCGATGGCCAAGGTGCTGGCGCGTGAGCTGGAGCCCTTCCGCCTGATGTTCATCGAGGAGCCGGTCCTGTCCGAACATGCCGAGGCGCTGCGCGAGATCGCCAATCACTGCTCGACCCCCATCGCTCTGGGCGAACGCCTCTACACGCGGTGGGATTTCAAGGCGATCCTGCAGGGCGGTTTCGTCGATATCATCCAGCCCGATCCCAGCCATGCGGGCGGCATCACCGAGACCTATCGCATCGCCGCCATGGCCGAGGCGCATGACGTGGCCCTGGCGCTGCACTGCCCGCTTGGCCCCATCGCGCTGGCCGCGAACCTGCAGCTGGATGCGGTCTGCTACAACGCCTTCATCCAGGAACAGTCGCTTGGCATCCATTACAATCAGGGCAGCGACCTGCTGGATTATCTGACCGACCCGTCGGTCTTTGCCTATGACGACGGCTTCGTCGCGATCCCGCAGGGGCCGGGTCTGGGCATCGAGGTGAACGAGGACAAGGTCCGCCAGCTGGCCGCCGAAGGGCACCGCTGGCGCAACCCCGTCTGGCGCCATGCCGACGGCAGCTTTGCGGAGTGGTGATCATGCGGACCGTCCAGAAACTGAACCCCGGCTGGATCTTTGCCGAAGGCGCGGCCGATCCTGCCGCGCCGCTGTCGGGCGCGTCGGTCACGCTGCCGCATAACGCGGTTGACCTGCCGCTGAGCTATTTCGACGAGACCTGCTATCAGCGCGCCTTCACCTATCAGCGCGTGATCGCGTGGGATGACGCATGGGCGGGCCGCCGGGTGCAGTTGCGCTTTGACGGGGCGATGGCCGATAACGTGGTCTGGGTGAACGGCGTGCAGGTCGTGGCCCATCCCGACGGCTATACCCCCTTCGTGGCCGACCTGACCGACCATCTGCGCCCTGGCGACAACCGGGTCACGGTGCGGATCGACGGGTCGGAAAACCCCGCCATCCCGCCCTTCGGCGCGCAGATCGACTATCTTACCTATGCGGGCATCTATCGCGATGTCTGGCTGATGGTGCTGCCCGAACGGCACCTGACCAATGCCCGCATCCTGACGCCCGACGCGCTGGCGGACGCGAAAACTGTCGTGATCCGCCCCGAGGTCACCGCCCCCGGCCCGGTCCGCGCCCGGCTGCTGGACGGCGACCGTGAGATTGCCGTCGTGGAGGGCGAGGGGGAGCTGACCCTGTCGGGCCTGACCGGCCTGTCGCTGTGGTCCACCGAGAACCCGCAGCTTTACACGGTCGAGTTGACCCTTCCCGACAGCGGTGACGTGACCACGCATCGCTTCGGCTTCCGCACCGCGGAGTGGACGCCGCAGGGGTTCGTGCTGAACGGCCAGCCGATGACGCTGCGCGGGTTGAACCGGCATCAAAGCTGGGCCCATCAGGGCTATGCCGCGGGCCGTCATGCGCAAGAACGCGACGCCGAGATCGTGCGGTTCGATCTGGGCTGCAACATGGTGCGTACCTCGCATTACCCGCAGAGCCCATGGTTCCTGGACCGCTGCGACGAGATCGGGCTGCTGGTCTTCGAGGAGATCCCGGGCTGGCAGCATATCGGCGATCAGGCGTGGCAGGATCGCAGCGTGGAGAATGTCCGCGCGATGATCACCCGCGACTGGAACCACCCCAGCATCGTCATCTGGGGCATTCGCATCAACGAAAGCCCGGACAACCACGATTTCTATGTCCGCACCAACGCGCTGGCGCGCGAGCTGGACCCGACGCGCGCGACCGGGGGCGTGCGCTGCATCACCGACAGCGAGATGCTGGAGGACGTCTATACGATGAACGACTTCATCCTGGACGAATCCGAACTGCCGCTGATCAACCGCCCGCGCACGGCGCTGCGGTCCGTGGCCGAGGTCACCGGGATCAAGAAGCCGGTGCCCTATCTGGTCACCGAATATAACGGCCACATGTTCCCGACCAAGGCGCAGGATCCCGAACTGCGTCAGATGGAGCACGTGATCCGTCACCTGGAGGTGCTGAACGCCGCCCATGGCGATGCGGGCATCGCGGGGTCGATCGGATGGTGCATGTTCGATTACAACACGCACAAGGATTTCGGCGCGGGCGACCGCATCTGCCATCACGGCGTCATGGACATCTGGCGCGAACCGAAATTCGCGGCCCATGCCTATGCCAGCCAGAAGCCACCGTCGGAAGGCATCGTGATGGAGCCGGTCACCTTCTGGGCACGGGGCGAACGCAACATCGGCGGCGTCCTGCCGCTGATCGTGCTGACCAACTGCGACGAGGTCGAATTCGAATGCGCAGGCGTCACCCGCCGCGTCGGCCCCGACCGAGAGCGGTTCCCCCATCTGCTGCATCCGCCGGTCATCATCGACCACCGCCATATCAGCGCCGAGGAGCTGGGCCAGTGGGGCATGAGCTGGCATCCGGGCCGCATCACCGGCTGGCTGAACGGCGAACAGGTCACGCTGCGCGACTATGTGGCCGACCCGCTGCCCACCACGCTGCAGATTGCGCCCGACCGCGACACGCTGCCTGCGGATGCGGATATCGACCTGCGGGTGATGCTGCGAGCGCTGGACCAGGCGGGCAACCGGCTGCCCTTCCTGGATGCAGGCATCGCGGTGACGGTGGACGGCCCCGCGCGCCTGATCGGGCCTGACCTGCGGATGCTGCAGGGGGGAACCACGGGCATGCTGCTGCGCCTGACGGGCGAGGCGGGGACGATCCGCATCACCGCCCGCCATCCGCAGTTTGCGGAGGCCGTGGCCACCGTCACGGTCGGCTAGGTGCGGTCTAGCAGATAGCGCGTCTCGGTCCGCCAGACGGTGCCGGGACGCAGGATCGTGGGCGGAAAGTCGGGGCGGTTCGGGGCGTCGGGCCATTCCTGCGCCTCGAACGCGACGGCGGATTGGGGGCGGGCGGTCTGGCCGGGGTGGCCGGCAAGGCCCGTCTGCGGGAAATGGCCGCCGTCATAGACCTGCAGCCCGGGCGCCGTCGTCAGCACCCGCAGGCGCAGGTCAGGCGCGGTCAGGCTGGCCACCTGCCGCAAGGGGCCATGCCCGTCGGCCAGGCACCAGCAATGGTCCAGCCCCGCATCTCCAAGCGGCCGGGCCGTGCGGAAATCGAACCGCGTGCCTGTTACCGGGGCCGGGGCGTCGGGCAGGGGGATCAGCGCATCGTCCACAGGCAGATAGCGGTCGGCATCGATCTGCAGCATCTGGTCCGCGGCCCCATCGGGCGACAGCGTCCAATAGCCGTGATGCGTTAGGTTGCAGGGCGTCGGACGCGTGGCCGTCGCCTGCAGCGCGACGCTGAGTGACGCCGTGCCGTCGTGATCGCCAAGCGACAGGGTCGCCAGGGCCTGCATCGCGCCGGGAAAGCCCATCTCTCCGTCGGTGAAATCGAGGGCCAGGGTCACGGCATCGGGCGCGGCGCGCGTGATGCGCCACAGGCGGACCGATGCCCCCTCGGTGCCGCCATGCAGGCAGTTCGGCCCTTCGTTCGCGTCAAGATCATGAACCCGGCCCGACAGGCGGATGCGCGCACCCGCGATGCGGTTGGCATAACGCCCGACCAGCGCGCCCACATGGCGGAACGGATCCGTCAGATAGGTCGCGGGGTCTGGATGTCCCAGAACCAGCGGATGGTCGATCGCGTCCAGGCGCAGGTCCTGGACGATGCCGCCAAGCGTCAGCACGCGCGCGCGCAACCGTCCCGCCTGCAGGTCAACGGCCTGCACCCTGCGCCCGTCGGGCAGTTGTCCCATGTCGATCATCGCATCCCCCCTTTGGGCGCGATCAGACCGCGCCCCGCCGGGGAAGGCAAGATCACCCGCGACGCGCCTCGGCCTTTGCCAGCTTGTCCTCGACCCGGCGGAAGGCGGCCAGCAGTTCACCCTTGAACTGGCCGGGTTCGAATTCGCGCAGGCCCGAATGGGCCGCACACAGCCAGCGCAGATCGCGCGTCAGTCCCGCAAGCCCCTGCAGCCAGTCACGAAAGTCGCGAACTGCCCCGGCCTGCGGCAGCAGCGCCTGCGGCAGTGTCGGGTGCAGGAACACGCGCGGGTTGGGGAAGACGCCTCGCAGCAGGCGCGGGACCGGCATCAGGTTGATCGTGTCATCGACATGCAGCGTCCGGCTGGCCGGGTGCCACGCCAGCAGCGATCCGGCATGGACGCGTTCGTTCCGGCTGACATAATCGATCCCGCGGGGAAGCAAGAACGTCAGGTCATCCGCGAACATGTCCTGAACCTCGGGCGATTCGACGGGTTCGGGACGCCAGTTCAGGTCCGGGTGGCGCAGGCGGTGGCGGTGAGACCCGAATAGCGCCGCGTCGGGAAAATCGCGGGCGGTGGCGGCGCAATGCAGGGTGTGGAACGGATGCAGGTTCAGAACCGCCTGAACCGCGCGGCCGCCATCGGTCAGGTCCATGACCGTATCGCGGATCGCGCCCGACAGGGGATAGCTGTCCAGCATCACGAAGCGGCCTGTCCGCAGCCGGACCAGCGACGCCTGCGTGCCGACGTTCAGGACGCCGCCGATGCGCAGGTCGCCCCGGATCGACCAGAAGCCCTGCCCAAGATCGTGGATCGATTCCGTCATGACTGCGTCCTATGCGCCGGGGGGTGTGCCGAAGTCGCGCCCGGCGGGTTCTGCCTGGCGTGTCTTGCCGCAGATCTGGCGCAGGGCGGCCTTCAGCCCCTCCTCCAGCGTGGGATGGTAGAAGGGCATGGTCAGCAACCCCGTCGCCGTGGCGCCAGACTGCACCGACCATGCCAGAAGATGCGCCAGATGATCGCCGCCCGGACAGCACAAATCTGCGCCGCTGAGCCGCCCCTGGGCATCGGCGTAAAGGGTCACGGCACCTTCGGCACGCGCCTCGGTCCGGGCACGGCCCTGGTCGGAATAGTCGCTGCGACCGCTGATGACCCCGTCGCCCGGCCCGGTCCCGACCGAGGCCAGCGGCGGGTCGGTGAAGGTCAGCGCGAATGCCGGGCTGCGCTCTCCCGGGGTGACCTTCGGATAGGTCGCGGCATTGGTTCCGGCGATGGCACCCTCGGTCGATGCTTCGTGCAGCAGGGGCACATCGGCATTTGCGTCGCCCGCCATGAAGACGGGCGCGTCGCCGCATTGCATCGTGGTGCGGTCGAAGACCGGGGTTCCGTGATCGTCCAGCGCCAGCCCCGATGCATCCAGGTCCAGGCCCTTCAGGTTGGGCGGACGGCCGACGGCGACCAGCACGTGGCTGAACACCTGATCCCCCGCCGCGTCGCCCGTCCAGGACAGCTTGATCCCGCCGTCAACGGCCGAGGCTGTCGTCTCCACCCCCAGGCACAGGGTCACGTCGCGCGCGATGGCGTCCTGCAGCGCGTCATGGACGACATCGCAGCGGGCCTTGCCAAGCCGGGTGCCCTGGTCGAACAAAGTGACCGGCACGCCAAGGCGACCCATCGCCTGCGCCAGTTCCAGGCCGATCGGCCCACCGCCGATCACCGCCAGGCTGTCGGGAAGGTCGGGCAGCTCGAAGATGGTCTCGTTCGTCAGGATACGGGGGCCGAGATTGCGGAAGGGTTCGGGGATCTGGGCCTGCGACCCGGTGGCGATCACCACGGCGCGGGCCTGCACGCGGCGGCCGTCGTCCAGCATCAACTCGCTTGGCCCGATGAACCGGGCGCGGGCGCGCACGGCGGTGCCTTCGGGCAGGTCGTCAAAGGTTTCACGGGTGAAGTCGACGAACCGGTCGCGTTCCGCGCGCACGCGGGCCATGACCGCCGGTCCGTCGATCACCGGGTCACCCGGATGAACGCCGAAGACGGGCGCGCGCCGCGCCGCGTGGGCCGCATGGGATGCCGCGATCAACAGCTTGGACGGCATGCAGCCGGTATTGGCGCACAGCGTTCCGCGAAACTCGGGGTCGATCAGCAGGGTCCGGGCCCCCGCCTTGCGCGCGGCGCGTTCGGCGGCGATGCCCGCGGTGCCCGCGCCGATCACGGCCACGTCGCAGGTCAGGTCGGTTTCGGCCGGGTCGCGGCGGTCGGTTGTGGGGGACATGGACACCTTGAGGGGTTGCTGTCCCCATCAACCGACCAGACGCCCGCGCGTTCCCTTGCCCGTGTCAGATGTTCTGCGCGGCGGCCAGGCCCTTGGCGATGATCGGCCCCGTCGGGCGCCCGGTGGGCGATCCGCCCTCTGGCTCCAGCGTGATTTCGTAAAGCTGCGCGTCGGCGGGGACGGGCAGGTCCGGACCCGCCAGCGTGGTCGCGCGCGGCCCGTCCAGCACGCCCAGGGATTGCGGCCCCATCTCGCGCGAGGGCAGGGTCCAGGCCTGGATCGAGAAGCCCTGCGGCACGTCGACATCGGAGACGAAGCGGATCTGGGCCGTGTCGTCGCCGTAATCCTCGATGATGGCGCGGGGCTGGCCCTGATCGTCCAGCAGCACGGCCACCACCTGCGGCGCGGGCGCGGGACGCTGCATCGCGCCGCCGAACCCAAGGACCAACCCCAGCACCAGCGAGGCGGCCAGCCCCGCCAGCCAGCGCATCGGCGCGCGGGGCAGGTTGGCCGCGACCGGGGCCACGGTCGGATCCGCGGACAGGGGCGTGTTCGGCGCGGCGTCCTGCGGCGTGCGTGCGATGATGTCCTGCAGCCGCGCGGCGAAACCCGGCGGCAGGGCCAGGGCCTCGGCCGACAGGTCCAGCGGCAGCAACTGTTCGCGCAGACGGGCGACATGGGCAGCCAGGGCCGGGTCGGCGGCGATCAGCGCCTCGAACAGTTCGGCCTCGGTCGGCGACATCAGCCCCATGACATAGTCGTCGGCAAAGGCGATCACGTCGTCCTGGAACACTGAACTCATGACAAACACTCCCGCAGCGAGGCCAGGCCCCGCCGGATCCACGATTTCGCGGTGCCAAGCGGAACCCCCTGGCGGGCAGAGATCTCTCCGTGGCTGTAACCCGCGACATGCGCAAGCAGGATCGCGCGCCGCGCCGGATCGTCCAGCGCGTCCAGGCATTCGCCAAGCCGCCCCTTTCCGGCCAACAGCTTCCAGTCGTCGTCATGGCACATGTCCTGGCGGGCGTCCTGCATGCGCGTCAGCTCGTCCGGGGACAGGCTGGACAGGCGCTTGCCGTCGCGCAGGATCGTCAGGCAGCGGTTGCGCAGCACCGCATAGATCCAGCCGCGGGCCGTGCCCTCTCCCTGGCGCTGCTGGGCGGCCTTGCGCCAGATCAGCACCATCGCGTCCTGCAGCGCCTCCTCGGCCAGGTCATGGCGGATCAGGATGCGGCGCGCGACGCCCAGCAGCTGCGACCCCTCGATGTCCAGGATCGCGTCGATGCCCTCGGGGCGGCCTTCGGCACAGGCGGTCAGGGCCCGGTCAAGCTGGCGGCTGCGCTGTCTTGTGTCGTCGGTCACGAAACCTCCCCTTGTCGCACGGCCATCCTGCCGCGATCGGGGGGGCGGTTGCAACCGCGCGCGGGCACTTTCGGCGCGCCCGCCGAATTTGCGGGGGTCGAATTATTTTTGCATCCGGTTTCGCGGATGCCGCGTCATCGGGTCAAGGACGGCGAAGACCGCCGCCTGTGACAGAAGCTGAACCGAAAGGAACATCCCCATGTTTCGCATTGCTGCATTCTCAACCTCTGCTCTTGCGCTGTCCATTTCGGCGGCGGCTGCCGCGACCGGCGTCGGCCTGACCGACGACCGCACCCTGGTCATGTTCGACACCGAGACGCTGGAAGTCACCGGCACCATGGATGTCGAGGGCGTGGACCGCCTGCTGGGCATCGACCTGCGCCCGTCGAACAACACGCTGGTAGGCGTGACGGATGACATGCGCATCGTCACCATCGACACGGCGACCGGCGCCGCCACCGACCTGTCCACCATGGACACGCCGCTTGAGGTGGGCGACATGCCCGTGATCGTCGACTTCAACCCGATGGCCGACCGCCTGCGCTTCATGACCGGCACCACGAACCACCGCGTGAACGTGGACACCGGAGAGGTCACCGTCGACGGCAGCCTGAACTGGGTGGCCGAAGACGAGAATTCCGAGGCCAGCCCGATGATCGCCGCTGCGGCCTATATCAACAGCTATGGCACCCCCGAGGCGACCGCGATGTACAACATCGATTCGGGCCTGGGTGCATTGCTGCAGCAGACCGCCCCGAATGACGGCACGCTGGCCACCATCGGCATGCTGAACGTCGAGAACCCGGGCGAGATGATGGCGTTCGACGTCCAGACCGATGCCGAAGGCGCCAACATGGCGTGGCTGGTGACGAACAACACCATCCATTCCGTCGACCTGGAAACCGGCGCGGCCACCGCGGCCGGAGAGATCGCGGCCGATGGCCAGATCCGCGACCTGGCGGTCCTGCCCGCGATGTGACGACCCCGCGCCGGGCCCCTGCGGCCTGGCGCATCCCCTGTCCGCGGCTAGGCGATCAGAACCGGCAGCATCGACAGGACCATGATTCCCGCCATCGCCATGTTGAACAGGCGCAGCCGGTCCGGCGCGTCGATCATCCGTGCGATCCGCGCGCCCGCCACGACCCACGGCAGATGGCAGGGCAGCCCCACGGCCGCGAATGCCAAGGCCACCGGCAGCGGACCGCCAAGCGCCGCGCCATAGGTCGCCAGCGCGGCCAGCACCATCGCCCAGGCCTTGGGGTTCACCCATTGGAACGCGGCCGCCTGCCACAGCCCGACGGGACGTCCGGCGACCTTGGCCTGCGACGGGCGGGCCTGTGCGATCTTCCACGCCAGCCACAGGACATAGGCCAGCCCCGCGGCCTGCATCACGCGCCGCAGGCCGGAATGGGCCTGCACTGCGGGGGCCAGCCCGGCGCCCAGGACCAGCACCATCGCCGCAAAGCCCACCATGATCCCGGCCATGTGCCGCCAGCTGCCGCGCAGGCCCACCGTCGCACCCGACGCCATCAGCATCGCATTGTTCGGCCCCGGCGTGATCGTCGTGACCGCCGCAAACCCCACCAACCCGATCAGCGCATCCATTCGCCGCCTCCTGTCCTGCGTTCGTCCCATCCTGGCACGCGGGCGCTGGTGGATGTCCGCAATCCGCGCGATGATGACGGCGTTTGTGCAGGAAAAGCCCATCATGGACGCGATTGACGACAAGATCCTGCGCATCCTGCGAAAGGATGGCCGGATCACCCATCAGGCCCTGGCCGAACGGGTCGGTATGTCCGCCTCCACCTGCCAGCGGCGGGTCGAGGCGATGGAGCGGCAGGGCATCATCGCCGGCTATCGCGCCGTGCTGGGCGATGCCGCGCGACAGGTCGGTTTCGCGGCCTTCGTGCTGGTGGGTCTGGGACGGCATACCGCGCGGGTCCAACAGGCGTTCGAGGCGCGCTGTGCCGCCGCGCCGCAGGTCGTCGAATGCCACAACATCACCGGCACGGTCGAATACCTGCTGCGCGTCGAATGCCGTGACCTGGCCAGCTACAAGCAGTTTCACCACGAGGTGTTGGGCGGCTTTCCTGACCTGACCACGATCGTCACCCATGTCATCGTCGGCACGTCAAAGGACGACCGGGCGTAAGACAGTCGTTGCATAACTCTGGTTATTCACTGCTTGGATGCGGCCCGTCCGGTCAGGACGGACGCCTGACCATCAGCAATTCGTCCACCTCCTGTCCCGCATCGATCAGCGCGGCAGGGATCCGGCCGGTCTGGACAAAGCCATGCCGTAGATAGAACCGGATGGCGGCCGTGTTGTGGTGGTTCACCGCCAGCTCGATCTGTCGCAGCCCTGTGACGGTCGCAAAATCCATGACAGCGCGCAGCAGCTCATCCGCTGCCCCCGTTCCCCGCAGGTCCTGGCGCAGATAGACCATGATCAGCGTCGCCCGATGCGATCGCCGTTCGCCCCGCTGCGGCAGCAGGCCCATGATCCCGACCGGGTCCTGTCCCCGGAAGGTGGCAAAGACGGGATGCGTCATCCGGCCGACCCATTCGTCATCGGTCAGGCCGGACCAGTCGGCCTCGGTATTGGCAAAGGCGGTGGGCGCCAGGCGCAACGACTCCAGCCGGATGGCCTTGAAGGCGGACAGGTCGCCCGGACCCAGCTTGGCGATGCGCATGTCGGACATGTCGGCCTCCGGTTCCCAAGGCATCAGCATTCACGGACCTCGCGGCGGGTGCAAGGCCGCGTCGCTTGACGGATCGCGGCACCGCCGGATATATTCGTTGCAGATGCAATGAAATTGGGTGCCGCGATGACCGACAGCGTTCAGACCTCGGGAATGACCCGTGCCCCGGCGGGTCCGGGTGCCCATCCGGGATACCTGCCCGGCTTTGGCAACGACTTCGAGACCGAGGCCCTGCCCGATGCCTTGCCCCAAGGCCAGAACAGTCCGCAGCGCTGCAATTATGGCCTTTATGCGGAACAGCTGTCGGGAACCGCCTTCACCGCGCCGCGCGGCCAGAACGAGCGGACCTGGTGCTATCGCATCCGCCCGTCCGTGCATCACACGGGGCGGTTCGCGGCGATCGATCTCCCCTATTGGAAGACCGCGCCGCATGTCCTGCCGGGGGTGACCAGCCTGGGCCAGTACCGGTGGGACCCGATCCCGGTCCCCCAGGGCGACCTGACCTGGCTGACCGGCATGCGCACCATGACGACCGCGGGCGACGTGAACATCCAGGTCGGCATGGCGACCCATGTCTATCTGGTCACCGCGTCGATGCGGGACGAATACTTCTTCTCTGCCGACAGCGAACTGCTGGTGGTGCCGCAGCAGGGCCGCCTGCGGTTCTGTACCGAACTGGGCACCATCGACGTCCAGCCGCAGGAGATCGCGATCCTTCCCCGCGGCCTGGTCTATCGGGTCGAAGTGCTGGAAGGCCCCGCCCGTGGCTTCGTCTGCGAGAATTATGGTCAGAAGTTCGACCTGCCCGACCGCGGCCCCATCGGCGCGAACTGTCTGGCCAATCCGCGCGACTTCAAGACCCCCGTCGCGGCCTTCGAGGATCGGGACGCCCGGTCCCGCGTGGTCATCAAGTGGTGCGGCCAGTTCCATGAGACATGGATCGACCACAGCCCGCTGGACGTGGTCGCGTGGCACGGCAACTATTGCGCCTACAAATATGATCTGCGGACCTATTCGCCGGTCGGTGCGATCCTGTTTGACCACCCCGACCCGTCGATCTTCACCGTGCTGACCGCGCCGTCCGGACAGGACGGGACGGCGAACATCGACTTCGTCTTGTTCCGCGACCGCTGGATGGTGGCCGAACATTCGTTCCGCCCGCCCTGGTACCACAAGAACATCATGTCTGAGCTGATGGGCAACATCCACGGCATCTATGACGCCAAGCCTCAGGGGTTCGCCCCTGGCGGGATCAGCCTGCACAACTGCATGCTGCCCCACGGCCCCGACCGCGAGGCCTTTGACAAGGCGACGACCGGCGACCTGGTGCCGCACAAGCTGGCCGAGACGATGTCCTTCATGTTCGAGACGCGCTTTCCCCAGCATCTGACCGAATACGCCGCCCACGAAGCGCCGATGCAGCCGGAATACATCGATGTCTGGAACCGGCTGGAGAAGAAGTTCGACGGCACGCCGGGGGTCAAATGACCGGTGCCGAACCCGGCCTGATGCCGTCGCAGGTGTTGTCCGCTAATCGGCCTGATTGCGATTTCCCGCTGAACAACCTGCCCTATGGCGTGTTTTCGGACGACCGCGGCCCGCGCTGCGGGGTGGCCATCGGCGACCGCATCCTGGATCTGGCCGCGTGCGAGGCGCAGGGACTGCTGGATGCGGGCGGCACCTTTGCCGCGCCGCGGATGAACGACTTCATCGCCCGCGGTCCGGACGCGTGGGCGGCGGCTCGGGCACGGCTGACGGCGCTGCTGTCCCCCGACGGTCCCCGTGACCTGCCGCTGGTGGCGATGGCGGGCGCGCGGCTGCACCTGCCGATCCGGGTCGAGGGGTTCACCGATTTCTATGCCTCGCGCCACCACGCGTTCAACGTGGGGTGCCTGTTCCGGGGGCCGGACAACGCCCTGCCGCCGCAATGGGACCACATGCCCATCGGCTATAACGGCCGGGCCTCGTCGATTGTGGTGTCGGGAACGCCGGTGCATCGCCCGATGGGCCAGGTCGCCGGCCCTGCCGGTCCGGAATGGACCGCCAGCCGCCGACTGGACCTGGAACTGGAGCTGGGCGCCATCGTGGGGGCGGCCACCGCCCTTGGCACCCGCATCACCGTCGATCAGGCCGAGGACATGATCTTTGGCCAAGTCCTGCTGAACGACTGGTCAGCGCGCGATATCCAGTCGTGGGAGTATCAGCCCCTCGGGCCGTTTCAGGGCAAGGCCTTCGCCACCACGATCAGCCCGTGGATCGTGACCCGCGCCGCGCTGCAGCCGTTCCGCCGCGCCGGTGCCGCCCGGACGGTGGACCCCATGCCCCATCTGCGCGACAGCCGCCCGGGCTTTCATGACCTGGCGATGGGCTGGACGCTGAACGGGCAGGTCATGGCACGCGTGAACTATGCCGTGATGCACTGGTCGCAGGCGCAGGCGCTGGCCCATCACGCCAGTTCGGGCTGCCCGATGAACGTGGGCGACCTGCTGGGATCGGGCACGATCTCTGGTCCCACCCCTGATCAGACCGGCGCCCTGCTGGAGATGACGCGGAACGGGCAGCAGCCCGTAATCGTGAACGGCCAGCCACGGACCTTCCTGCAGGACGGGGACGAGGTGGGTCTGTTCGCCCACGCGCAGGGGGCGGGCTATCGCTTGGGGTTCGGGCCCTGCACCGGGCGCGTGATGCCCGCCCTGCCCTAGGCCGCGGCGGCGATCCAGGCGGCGATCATCGTGTCCAGATGCGCGCCGCCGCCGTTCTTGAAGACCGTGATCTGGCTCGCGCCCGTGCGCCCGCACCGGCCGGGCACTAGGTCGTACAGATCGCCCAGGACGTCGTCCGGCGTCAGAACGCCCGCGGCGATCGGGATCGCCAGTTCGCCGATATGGGCGACGGTGGTGGCACGGCTGTCGACAAAGATGCGGGCGCGGGTCATCAGCGCGTCGTCGGCCTCGCGCATCTCGGCGCGAAAGGCGCCGATCAGGTCGACATGGGTGCCGGGGCGCACCCATTCCCCGCGCAGGACCGGTTCGCGCGCCATCGTCGCGGTGGACACGATGTCGGCCTGGGCCACCGCCGCGGCCAGGTCGGTGACCGGCGTGACCGCGTGACCCTCTGCCGCCAGGCGTTCGGCCAGCGCCCGCGCCTGTTCGGGCCGGCGCGCCCAGACCTGCACTTGATCCAGATGTGGCATGCCTGCGCGATAGGCCGCGACCAGCCCCCCCGCCAGAACCCCCGCCCCGACGATCAGCAACCGGCGGCTGTCCGGCCGGGCCAGGATCTGCGCGCCCAGCACGGAATCGGCGCAGGTCTTGTATTGGGTGACCAGCGGGGCATCGATCACGGCGGTCAGCACGCCGGTTTCGGGGTCAAAGACCAGCATCGCACCCTGCACCGACGGCAGGCCGCGGGCCGGGTTGTCGCCAAAGACCGTCACCGCCTTGACGCCGAAGCCCCGGCCGGGCAGCCAGGCCGCCCGCGTCAGCAGGCTGCCCGACCCGGGCCCCAGGAACAGGTCGCGGACCTCGGCGGCGGCTGCCAGATGCCCCTGGCGCAGCGCGTCGATGGCGCCGGGCCAGTCCAGCCCGCGGGCGCTGTCGCGGTCGATGATGCGGGGGGTCATGGCACGCTCCGTTCGTTTCCCCCGACCCTTGTCCGAAGCGGGCGCGGGTGCAAGGCGGCGGCTGGACATTTCGGTTTTCATGTTGAAGGTCTGGCGGGACAACACGGAGGATGCGGGATGAGCTTTCTGGGGATCGATCTGGGCACGTCGGGGCTGCGCGCGCTGCTGGTGGATGATGCGGGACAGCCGATCGGCTCGACCGAGCGCCATTACGACGTGGCCCATCCCCATCCCGGCTGGTCCGAACAGGATCCTGCCGACTGGATCACGGCGCTGCAAAGTGCGGTGGCCGATCTGCGCGCGGCGCATCCCCAATTCGCGTCCCTTCGCGGCATCGGCGTCGCGGGGCACATGCACGGCGCCTGCGTGCTGGATGCGCAGGACCGCGTGCTGCGCCCCGCCATCCTGTGGAACGATACGCGCAGCCATGTCGAGGCCGACGCGCTGGACGCCGATCCGCGGTTTCGCACGCTGACCGGCAACATCGTCTTCCCCGGCTTCACCGCGCCAAAGCTGGCCTGGATGGCCGCGCATGAGCCGGACCTGTTCGCCCAAGCCGCGCGGGTGCTGCTGCCGGCCGCCTATCTGAACCTGTGGCTGACCGGAGAGGCGGTTGGCGATCTGTCCGACGCATCGGGGACGTCCTGGCTGGACACCGGGGCGCGCGACTGGTCGGACGACCTGCTGGCAGCGACAGGAATGACCCGCGCGCAGATGCCCCGCCTGGTCGAAGGGTCGGCCCCCGCCGGTCGGCTGCGTGCCGATCTGGCCGCCGAATGGGGCCTGTCCGGGCCAGTGACGGTCGCCGGGGGTGCGGGGGACAATGCCGCCGCCGCCTGCGGGATCGGCGCCATGGCCGAAGGTGCGGGCTTCGTGTCGCTTGGCACATCGGGGGTGCTGCTGGCGGCGCGCGACGGCTATGCCCCCGCGCCTGACACGGCGCTGCACAGCTTCTGCCACGCGGTGCCGGGGCGCTGGTACCAGATGGGCGTGATGCTGGCCGCGACCGACAGCCTGAACTGGCTGGGCCGCGTCACGGGGGCCACGCCCGCCCAACTGACCGCCGACCTTGGACCGCTGCGCGCGCCGGGGCCTGTGCGCTTCCTGCCCTATCTGTCCGGGGAACGCACGCCGCATAACGACCCCGCGATCCGCGGCAGCCTGACCGGGCTGGCGGCCGCGACCGACCGCAACGACCTGACCCGCGCGGTGCTGGAGGGGGTGGCCTTCGGGCTGGCCGACAGCCTGCTGGCGCTGCAATCGACAGGCGCGCGTCCGACGCGGCTGATGGCCATCGGCGGCGGGGCGCGGTCACGCTATTGGCTGGAAGTGATCGCGACCGCGCTGGACGTGACCCTGACCCTGCCCGAGGACGGCGACTTTGGCGCGGCCATGGGCGCCGCACGGCTTGGCATGGTGGCCGCCGGGGCCGGAACGGTCGAGCAGGTGATGACCCCGCCCCGCGTCACCGCCGAGATCGCGCCGGATGCCGGCCTGCGCGACGCATTCGCCGCTGCGCATCGAGCCTATCGCGCCGCCTATCCGGCGATCCGCGCGATCCAGTAGCGGTCACAGATAGTTGCGGGCGACCGCGATGGCCACGGCCTGGGTGCGGCTTTTCGCACCCAGCTTGCCGCAGGCCTTGATCGCCCGCTGCTTGACGGTGGATTCGGCGATGGACAGCTGGGTCGCGGTCTCGATCTGGCCAAGACCGTCGCGGAAGCAGCGCAGCACGTCCAGTTCGGCAGGTGTCAGGGCGGCCCGGTTCAGGACCAGGTCGGTCCACAGGTTGAACTTGGCGCGGCAGCGCGCGATCTCGTCATCGGAAAATTCGCGGTCTGGGTGGGACAGCGTCAGGAACGACCGCTTGCCTGCCACCTTGCGCGATATCGCCACGCCATAGTTCAGGCGGAACCGCCGTGCCGCCTGCATGACCCCGCGCAGGTCGGGGATGCGCACCTCCGACCAGCGGGCGGCGCCGTCATGGGTCATCGTCCACATCGCGATGGGATCGCCGAAGAAGTAGTTCCGATCCTCGTAGATGGACCGCCAGGCATCAGGATAGGCGTTGTGCAGGTGTTCGGGGCCCTTGTAGGTCAGGTTGAACCCCATGATCCAACCCGAAGGCGCAAGAGCGTGCATTTCGGCGATCTCGTTGTCGAAATTGGGGATCAGATCGTTCAGCATCACACCTCTCCTGCTTCACGACCTGCAGGATATGCCTTTTCGGACATACTGAAAAGGCAGCTTGTCCGCTTTTCGCGCGACAAGCCCGGCCATGGGTAGCAAGCCGTTAACACCTGTCAGCTATGGAGGACAAAGGTGGTTAAGGGAATCAGAGAGCCGAGATTGGCAACCGCGGAATTCAGCCGCGACATGGTCGAGACGATGCTGACTTATTTCGATGCCTATGCCGATGAAGGCGTGCTGGCGGTCGAGGTCACCAGCTGGGGCCTGTGGCTGCCCAACAAGGTGACCGGCGGTCGCCAGTTCCTGGGACTGGCCAAGCTGCCCGACGGGTATCGGCAATAGGGATGCGTGACATGACACAGACGATGACAGACGTGCAGATCGCCACGATCCGCCTGCCGCGTGACATGGCCCAGTTCGACCTGGTGGCCAGCTTCTTCCAGCTGCGCAAGCAGATCTTCGTGGATCGCATGGCATGGCCCCTGCACCACGCCGAAGGCATCGAGTTCGAGCAGTACGACACCTTCGACACTGTCTACGTGATCGCCCATCGCGACGGGCGCGCGATCGGCGGGGCGCGGCTGAAACGGACCGACTGTTCCTTCGGCGGCGGCAAGGTGGTCTATTCTTACATGATCCGCGACGCGCATCGCGGCTTGCTGCCGGGCATGCCCACCAACCTGTGTCATGACGAACCCCCCGTCGACCCGCAGGCGTGGGAACTGACGCGCTTTGCCGCCCTGCCCGTACCGGGCCTGGCCGAGGCGATCCTGGAGGCGTCGAACGAATACCTGCACGACGTCGGTGCCACCGACTGCCTGTTCCTGGGGCCGCCGGCCTTCCTGCGCATGGCGTCGCGGCTTGGCTGGACGCCCCGTCCGATGGGCGATCTGGTATCCAACGACGACGGCAAGTTCCTGGCCTTTGCCTGCGCGGTGCGCCAGCCGCAGATGGCCGCCTAGCAGTTGGTCACCTGGCCGGGCACCGCCCCCGGCCGCGCGTCCCCGACATGCAGATCGCCCGCGCCAAGGCGGGCGCGGATGGCGCGCGACAGCGCGTCGATGCCGACCGTGACCAGCCCGGTCGCGGCCAGGATGACGACTGCGCGGTCGATGCGCAGCTCTCCGATGGCGTCGTCCAGGTAGAACCCCAGGGTCGCGATGCCCAGGATGCCCATGATCGCCGATTCCCGGATGATGATCTCCCACCGGTAGAGGCACAGGGCCACGAAGGGTCCGAACAGGCGTGGCACGATCTCCCAGCCCCACAGGGTCAGGCCGCGGGGCGCGTCCGCGCGCAGGGTCAGCCCGGTCGCCTGACGGCCCAGAAGATGCCCGATGATCGCCCCGTTATGCAGCCCAAGCGCCAGGATCGCGGGCAGCATGGATGGCCCCCAGACCTGCAGGAACAGATAGGCCAGCATGTATTCGGGAAAGGACCGCAGGATCACCAGCACCAGATGCCCCAGGCCCGCGCCGATGCGCCCCGTCACGCGGGGCACGATCGCGGCCTGCGCGACAAAGGCCACGGCCCCTGCCAGCACCAGCGCCAGCTGTGCCACGATCAGCGTCGCGGCCAGGCCGGGCAGGATCGCGGTGCTCGTCAGCTCCCACAGCCAGGGCAGCAGGGCCGCGGGGTCACCCTGGCGCAGGGGGGCGGGGATGATGTCCTGGCTGAGGAACCGCCACAGCGCGCCCTGCCCCATCGGCGGCGTGCGCACGGTGGCCAGCATCACCGCGGCGAAGATCAGCCAGCCCAGCAGCAGCCGGGGCCTCATCCACAGCCGGACGGTCGCGATCAGCGTGATGTAGATCGCCATGACCGCCCCCGCCGCGCCGTATTCCCCCTGCCGGAAGAACGTGTCCAGCTGAAAGCCGAGCGTCGGCAGCCCGATGAAGCCCAGCACCGCCGACGACCGCAGCCCGCATTCCAGCCGGTAGAGCGCATAGGTCGCCATCTGCGGCCACGCCAGCGGCGCGCGCGCCCAGAGGAACCGCGTCAGCGGATCGACTGACGGGCCCAGCCAGCGGTCGGGGCGGCGGTCGGATTCGTCGAGGATCTCGGACAGGACCTTGGCGAAGATCCCGGCATAGGGCAGCGCGATGGCCAGCACCCCCGACCAGACGCTGATCCCGAAGACCTGCAGCAAGAGCAGCGCCCAGAACAGCTCGTGGACCGAGCGCAGGGCGATGGCCAGGCCCCGCACCGCGCGCAGCCGATAGAAGGGCGCCAGGATCAGCCCCGCCACGCCCCCCAGGGTCACGCCAGCGACTGCAAAGGCCACGGTCAGCGCGACGGCGCGGGCGATTTGTTCGATGGCGCCGAAATCGGGCGCCAGGAAGCCGCGGCCCATCCGGGCCAGCGCGGCCCAGGGATCGTGGCCCGCCACCGTCAGGTCGGCCAGCGGAAGGCACAGGGCGGCCACGGCCAGAAATCCCGCCACCACGCCAAGGCGCGACAGGCTAGCCATAAAGGGCCTCGATCCGTGAGGCATCCAGTTGGTCCACCGGCAGGTCGAATAGAAAGACGCCCTGCTTCAGCCCGATGACCCGCGTGGCAAAGGCCCGCGCGACGGCCACGTCATGCAGCGCCAGGATCGCGGTCGGGAAGGCCGCGCGCAGCAGCGCGGCCAGCTCCTGCGCGTGGCGCGGATCGACGGCCGACAGCGGCTCGTCCCCCAGGATCAGGTCGCCGCCGCGATGCAGCGCACGGGCCAGGGCCACGCGCTGCTTCTGCCCGCCGGACAGGGATTCCACGCGGGCATCGGCCTGGGGCGTCAGACCCACGCGGTCCAGATCGGCCAGGGCGGCGGCGCGGTCGGGGGAGGCTGGACGGACCMGCGTGCGCAGGTTGCGCCAGGCACCGTGATCGTCCAGCCGCCCCATCAGCACGTTGCGCAGGGCCGACAGCTGGGGGACCAGCGCCGCGTCCTGCGGGACCAGCGCGATTCGCATTCCCCGCCCCGCCGCCGCCCCGTGCAGGGCGGAGAGGAGCGTCGACTTGCCCGAACCGCTGCGTCCCAGCAGGGCGACCCGTTCGCCCGGCGCGACATGCAGTCGCACCCCGGCCAGGACGGGCGTGCCGCCATAGCCCAGATCGACCCCGTCCAGCAGTTGCAAGGATTACTCCAGCAGGTCCAGATCGCGGGCGACCTGTTCGATGGGGGCATAGTCCTCGTTCGCGGCGGGGATGAAGGCGTTGCGCGGGAACGCCGCCAGCAGGTCCGGGTCGTCCATGCCGACCAGCGCGGCTTGGACCTTGTCGGCGAAGCCCTCGCCCCACCGGGCGTCCACGTCGCCGCGGATGGTCCAGTTGTAGTCGGGATAGGGCGGCGTCTTCCAGATGACCTTGGCCGTCTCGACCTCGGGCGCGTTATCGGCAACCGCCTGATCGTAAACGGCATAATTCAGCGCGCCGACCTGCCAGGCGCCGGAGGCGACCAGCCGCAGGGTCTGGCTGTGATCGCCCGAGAAGCCCACGCGGTCAAAGAACTCCTCCGGCGCCTCGCCGGTATTCTCGCGGATCGCGTATTCCGGCATCAAGCGCCCGGAGGTCGAGGTCTTGGCGCCGAAGGTGAAGGACATGCCGCGCGCGGCTTCGGGGAAATCCTCGGACTCGGTCAGGCCGGTGTCGGTATGGGCGATGAAGTAGCTGACGAAACTGGTATCCTCGTCGCCCTGCGCGATGGCGCGGGCCCCGTCGACCAGCAGCCGCGCCTGCACGCCCGACAGGCCCCCGAACCAGGCCAGCTGGACCTGGTCGTTGCGGAAGGCGGTGACCGCGGCGGGATAGGATTTCACCGGAACGAACTCGACCGGCACGCCCAGCTCCTCCGACAGATAGTCGGCGACGGCGGTGAAGCGTTCGACCAGGCGGGTCTCGTCCTCGTCGGGAATGGCCGAGAAATACAGCGTTTCCTGGGCCGCGGCGGAAAGCGGCAGGGCGGTGGCCAGGACGGTGGCCAGCAGGCGTGACATCAGGGGCATGGGATGGCTCCGGTCAGGGTGTGAGGGCTGGGATCGGCGGACCCCGCTGAACGCGGGGTCTCGCGCCGATGTGCCAAGCCCCCGTTTCCGGCGGAGCCACGCGGCCCGAACGCCCCCGGCGCATCGGCTTGATGCCCTGTTCTAGACCGTCCGTTCGGTCGCGCGCAAGGCTTCGTGCCTTGACTTGGCCGGGGCCGCGGCAGAGAATTGGGATGTACCTATCGAATTTGACAGGCAGAGGGAGGGTCCCATGAATATCGACCTTTCGCGTCGCGGCTTTTTACGGCTAGCGGGTGCGGGGGTTGCGGCAACGTCGCTTGGAGCCATGGGCTTCGGCGGGGCCGAGGCAGCGGAGGCGGCGCATGTGCGCGCGTTCAAGCTGGCCACGACCACGGAAACACGCAACACCTGTCCCTATTGCTCGGTCGCCTGCGGGATCATCATGTATTCGCGCGGGGACGTGAAGGCCGGCGAAACCGCCGAGCTGATGCATATCGAGGGCGATGCCGATCACCCCACGAACCGCGGAACGCTGTGCCCCAAGGGCGCCGCGCTGAAGGACTTCGTCCATGCGCCCACGCGCCTGACGCAGCCCCGCCTGCGCCGTCCGGGATCGGACCGCTTCGAGGAGATCACCTGGGAGGAGGCGCTGGACAAGATCGCCCGCGCCCTCAAGGATGATCGGGACGCGAACTTCATCGCCACCAACGATGACGGCACCCCCGTCAACCGCTGGACGACGACGGGATTCCTGGCGGCGTCGGCCACGACCAACGAAACCGCATGGCTGACCTACAAGACGGTCCGGTCCATGGGGATTGTGGGATTCGACAACCAGGCACGCGTCTGACACGGCCCTACGGTGTCCAGTTTGGGCCCGACATTCGGCCGTGGAGCGATGACCAATCCATGGACTGACATCAAGAACACCGACCTGGCGATCGTCATGGGCGGCAACGCCGCCGAGGCGCATCCGTGTGGTTTCAAGTGGGTGACCGAGGCCAAGGCGCATCGCGGCGCCAAGCTGATCGTGGTCGACCCGCGTTATACCCGCACCGCATCGGTCGCGGACTACTATGCGCCGATCCGTCCGGGCACCGACATCGCCTTCCTGATGGGGGTGATCCGCTGGTGCATCGAGAACGACAAGGTCCAGTGGGACTATGTCCGCAACTATACCAACGCGTCCTTCCTGGTGCGCGAGGACTTCGGCTGGTCCGACGGCCTGTTTATCGGCTATGACGAGGAAAAGCGCGACTTCAACAAGGAGAGCTGGGACTATCAGATAGGCGAGGACGGCTTTGCGCTGACCGATCCCACGCTGCAGGACCCGCGCTGCGTCTGGAACATGCTCAAGCAGCATGTCGACGTCTACACGCCGGAATTCGTGGAGAACATCACCGGCACGCCGCGTGACAAGTTCCTGGATATCTGCGGGATGATCGGCGAATGCTCCGCCGTGGACCGGACGATGACGTCCATGTACGCGCTTGGCTGGACCCAGCATTCCAAGGGCGCCCAGAACATCCGCGGCATGGCGATGCTGCAGCTGATCCTGGGCAATATCGGTGTCCGCGGTGGCGGGATGAACGCGCTGCGCGGTCACTCCAACATCCAGGGCCTGACCGATATCGGCCTGATGTCGAACCTGATCCCGGGATACCTGAACATCCCGACCGAGAAGGAGGTCGACTGGCAGACCTATCTGTCCACGCGCGAGTTCACGCCGCTGCAGCCGGGTCAGACCAGCTATTGGCAGAACTATCCCAAGTTCATGGTCAGCTTCCTCAAGGCGATGTGGGGCGATGCCGCCACGGCCGAGAATGACTGGGCATACGAATACCTGCCCAAGCTGGACGTTCCGGCCTATGACATCCTGCGCATGTTCGAACTGATGAACAACGACCGGGTGAACCTGTACTTCTGCCAGGGCTTCAACCCGATGCTGTCCATCCCGGACCGCGGCAAGGTGACGGCGGGCCTGTCCAAGCTGAAGATGCTGGTCGTGATGGACCCCCTGTCCACCGAGACCTCGCATTTCTGGGAGAACCACGGCGCGCATAACGAGGTCGACACGGCCAGCATCCAGACCGAAGTGCTGGAACTGCCCACGACCTGCTTTGCCGAGGATGAGGGCGCGCTGGTCAATTCGGGCCGCTGGCTGCAATGGCACTGGCCGGGCGCGACGCCGCCGGGCGAGGCCAAGCACGACACCTGGATCATGGCGCAGATCTGGACGCGGGTGCGCGACCTGTATCGGGCCGAAGGCGGCGCCTTCCCCGATCCGATCGTGAACCTGGCCTGGGACTATGCCGATCCGGGCGAGCCCACGCCCGAGGAGCTGGCCCGCGAGATGAACGGGCGCGCGCTGGCTCCGGTGACGGACCCGGCCACGGGCGCGCAGATCCTGCAGGCCGGTCAGCAGGTGTCCGGCTTCGGACAGCTTCGCGATGACGGGACGACCATGGCGGGCTGCTGGATCTATGCCGGCAGCTGGACCGAGGACGGCAACATGATGGCACGGCGGGACAATTCCGATCCCGACGAGACCGGCATGTTCCTGAACTGGGCCTTTGCCTGGCCGGCCAACCGTCGCGTGCTGTACAACCGCGCCTCGGCCGACATGGCGGGCCAGCCTTGGGATGCCACGCGCCCGCTGATCCAGTGGGACGGGGCGAAATGGGGCGGCTACGACGTGCCCGACATCGCGCCGACGGCGGACCCGTCGACGGTCGGACCCTTCATCATGAACCAGGAGGGCGTCTCGCGCCTGTTCAGCCGGGGCATGATGCGCGACGGGCCCTTCCCGACGCATATGGAGCCGTTCGAAAGCCCGATGGCCAACGTGTTCAACGCGCGGATGCGCGGGAACCCGGTGGCGCGTGTCTTCGAAAGCGACGTGGCCCGGCTTGGGACCAGCGACGAGTTTCCGTTCGTCGCGACCTCCTATCGCCTGACCGAGCATTTCCACTACTGGACCAAGCACAACCGGGTGAACGCCGCGTTGCAGCCCGAGTTCTTCGTGGAGATCAGCGTCCAGCTGGCCGAGGAGCGCGGCATCACCAACGGCAGCCGCGTGCGCGTCTTTGGCAAGCGCGGACAGGTCTGGGCCAAGGCGGTGGTCACCCGTCGCCTGCAGCCGCTGATCTGTGACGGCAAGCCCGTCCATGTGGTGGGCATTCCGCTGCACTGGGGCTTCATGGGGGCCGCCAAGAAGGGTTGGGGGCCGAACAGCCTGACGCCGTTCATCGGGGATGCGAACACGGACACGCCTGAATTCAAGGCGTTCCTGGTCAACATCGAACCCGCAACCGAGGAGCCGGTGGCATGAACGACATGGCAAACAGCCCGACCACGGCGGCGTCGAACCCGCCCGTGCAACCGACCGAGGCCTATTTCGATGCGCGCGACGTCGTGCGCATCTCGGCCACGCGGAACGTGCCGCAACCGGACCGCCAGCTGGAAAAGCTGGCCAAGCTGATCGATGTGTCCAAGTGCATCGGCTGCAAGGCCTGCCAGTCCGCCTGCGTGGAATGGAACGACACGACCCCGGCGGTGGGAGAGAACGTGGGGGTCTATGAGAACCCCCACGACCTGACCCCCGACATGTTCACCCTGATGCGTTTCGCGGAATGGGAGAACCCGGCGACCAACGAGCTGGAATGGCTGATCCGCAAGGACGGCTGCATGCATTGCGAGGATCCGGGCTGCCTCAAGGCCTGCCCGGCGCCGGGTGCCATCGTGCAGTATTCCAACGGAATCGTGGATTTCATCCACGACAACTGCATCGGCTGCGGCTATTGCGTCACCGGCTGTCCCTTCGACATCCCGCGCATCAGCCAGACCGACCACAAGAGCTACAAGTGCACCTTGTGTTCGGATCGCGTGGCCGTGGGCCAAGGTCCCGCCTGTGCCAAGGCCTGCCCCACGCAGGCCATCGTCTTCGGCACCAAGGCCGACATGCAGGCGCATGCCGAGACCCGGATCGAGGACCTGAAATCGCGCGGCTATGAAAACGCGGGCCTGTACGATCCGGCCGGCGTGGGCGGCACCCACGTGATGTACGTGCTGCATCACGCGGACAAGCCCGGCATCTACAACGACCTGCCCGAAAATCCCCGGATCTCTCCGGTGGTCGAGGGTTGGAAGGGCGTGACCAAGACCGCGGGCCTGGCGGCCATCGGTCTGGCCGCGGTGGGTGCCACGCTGCACGGTCTGTTCGCCCGCGGCAACGAGGTCGAGGAGCATGACATCGAGGCCGCCGACAAGCTGGTCAAGGGCGAAGACCCCGACGGCGGTCCGACCGGCGGGGGGCACGTCTGATGGCGCATCGTCCGTACTACTCGGAACGGGGTGACCGGCTGGAAAGCATCCAGCCGGTCGAGGTCAGCCGCTATCGCGGGTTCACCCGCGCGAACCACTGGGTGACCGCGTTCAGCCTGATCGCGCTGGCGCTGTCCGGCCTGGCGCTGTTCGACCCGTCGCTGTACTTCCTGACCGGGCTGTTCGGTGGCGGGCAGACTACACGCTGGATCCACCCGATCATCGGCGTGGTGCTGTTCCTCAGCTTCGCGCTGATGTTCATCCAGCTGTGGCGCCTGAACATGCCCAAGCCCGAGGACACGACCTGGGTCGCCCAGATCGGCGACGTGGTGAAAGGCCGCGAGGAGAACCTGCCCGAACTGGGCAAGTACAACGCGGGCCAGAAGTTCGTCTTCTGGGGCATGTCCGCCCTGATCATCGTGCTGATCGTCACCGGCGTGATGATCTGGCAGCAGGTGGCCGGCCATCTGGTCAGCGTGCCGCTGCGCCGCATCGCGGTCCTGGTGCATGCGCTGTCCGCGGTCGCGATCATCCTGGTGTTCATCATGCACGTCTATGCCGCGATCTGGACGCGGGGCACGCTGCGCGCGATGACCCGGGGAACGGTCACCGGCGGATGGGCCTGGCGCCACCACCGCAAATGGCTGCGAGAGATCGCCAGCCGCGACAACAAGGGCCCGGCAGAGTAATCTGCCGGCCACCATCACCGGCATCCCCTGTGGCCGGTTCGGCCCGGAGACTGACATGAATACCACCATCCAACCCGATCCATCGGCCATCGGCGGCGTCCCCACGGCGCCGCTGGTGTTTTTGCCCAAGCCCATGCGCCTGTTCGCGACCCGTGCCAAGCGCCTGGCCTTCCTGGCCCAGCACAGCGACAACCTTGGGCCGTGGCTGGCCTTTCTGGGTCAGCTAGCGGACCTCCAGGCCCGGCTGGCGGACGAACTGCCCCGCCCCGCCCCCCTGCCCGCCGACCGCATACGACTGGCCCGCGAAAACCGCATGCCGCCGATCGACCGGCAGCGGCTGGCATCCGACCCCGACCTGCATGCCGTCCTGGACGCGGTGCTGAACCATGCAGCGGCGCTGGACATGCCGGAACCAGCGCGCATCGCGCTGTCCGCCGTGACCGCCGCGCCCCTGGCCGATCGTCACTGGCTGCTGGAGAACATCCTGTCCGACAGCATTCCCGATGACAGCATCGCGCCGCACCTGTTCGCATCGCTGGCCGTGCAGCTGCATCTGTCGCGCCTTGCCGCGGGGCTGCCCGCCGATCAGCTGGTCAAGATCCGCACGGGCGTCTGCCCGGTCTGCGGCGGCAAGCCCGCGACCTCCAGCGTGATCGGGGTCGGCGATCTGGACGGGGTGCGCTATGCCGCCTGCGCCTGCTGCCAGACCCAATGGAACGAGGTCCGCCTGACCTGCCTGTGCTGCGGCCAGACCGGCCAGATCAGCTATCGCAGCGTCGAGACCGACCAGGCGACTGTCCGGGCCGAGGTCTGTGGCGATTGCGACAGTTGGGTCAAGATCCTGTACCAGAACAAGAACCCCAGCCTTGAGGCGATCGCCGACGACGTCGGCAGCCTGGGGCTGGACCTGCTGATGAAGGACACCGACAAGCATCGCGGCGGGTTCAACCCGTTCCTTGCAGGCTATTGATGTCGGGGTTCAGGGCGCTGCCATCGGTCGATCAGGTGCTGTTGGCGGTGCCGTCGCTGATCGACGCTCATGGCCGTCAGGCGGTGACCCGGACCGTGCGTCTACGCCTTGATGCGGCCCGCGCGGCCATCCGCGACGGGGCCGACGGCGCGGCCGAGGCCGCACGCCTGCCGCACCTGCTGGCCGCCGATCTGGCGGCGGCGGCGGTCACGCAGCTGCGCCCGATCCTGAACCTGACCGGCACCGTTCTGCACACCAACCTCGGCCGCGCGATCCTGGCGGACGAGGCGATCGCCGCCGCCTCCGCCGCGATGGCCGCGCCGCTGGCACTGGAATTCGACCTGGCGACCGGCGGGCGCGGTCAACGCGATGACCATCTGCGCGGTCTTCTGTGCGAGCTGACCGGGGCCGAGGATGCCACCATCGTCAACAACAATGCGGCCGCCGTCCTGATCGCGCTGAACACCTTCGGCCAGGACCGTGACAGCATCGTCTCGCGCGGCGAGCTGATCGAGATCGGCGGCGCATTCCGCATGCCCGACATCATGGCCCGCGCCGGCACCCGGCTGGTCGAGGTCGGGACGACCAACCGCACCCACGCCCGCGACTATCGCGACGCGATCACGGACCGGACCGGGCTGATCCTCAAGGTCCACACATCGAACTATCGTATCGAGGGGTTCACCGCCGAGGTTCCGGCCCTAGACCTGGCCGCCATCGCGCACGATGCCGGGGTGGTGATGCTGAACGACCTGGGCGCGGGGTCGCTGGTCGATCTGTCCCGTTGGGGCCTGCGCCGCGAACCCACCGTCGCCGAAGCCGTGGCCGAAGGCGCGGACCTGATCACCTTTTCGGGCGACAAGCTGCTGGGCGGGCCGCAGGCGGGGTTCATCGTGGGCCGGCGCGACCTGATCGCGCGGATCAACAGGAATCCCATGAAGCGCGCCGTGCGGCTGGACAAGATCCGCATCGCCGCGCTGCAGGCGACGCTGCGCCTTTATCACGACCCCGACCGTCTGGACCAGCGGCTGCCCGTGCTGCGCATGCTGTCCCGTTCGCATGCCGACATCGCGGCGCAGGCCGCGCGTCTGGTGCCGCAGGTCGCGGCGCTGCTGCCCGATCATCGGGTCGTTCCGACGGACTGCGCCAGCCAGATCGGATCGGGTTCGCTGCCGACGGATACGATTCCGTCGGCCGGGCTGCGGATCAGCGGGGCGGGCGGCGACGCGCCGGACCGCCTGGCGGCATGGCTGCGCGATCGACCGCGTCCGGTCATCGGCCATATCCGCGACGGCGCGCTGATCCTGGACCTGCGCTGTCTGGGCGATGACCGCGACCTGCTGGAGGCGCTGACGTGATCGTCGGAACCGCGGGGCATATCGACCACGGCAAGACCGCGCTGGTCAAGGCGCTGACCGGCACCGATGCCGACCGCCTGGCAGAGGAAAAGGCCCGAGGCATCACCATCGACCTGGGATTCGCCTATGCCGATCTTGGCGGTGGCACCGTCACCGGTTTCGTCGACGTGCCAGGGCATGAACGGCTGATCCACACGATGCTAGCAGGCGCGGGCGGGATCGACCTGGCCCTGCTGGTCGTGGCCGCCGATGACGGCATCATGCCGCAGACGCGAGAGCATCTGGCGATCCTGGACCTGCTGGGCCTGTCGCAGGGGCTGGTCGCGCTGACCAAGGCCGATCTGGCCGATGCCGACCGCCGCGCCGAAGTCACGGCCCAGATCCGCGACGCCCTGGCCGACAGCGGGCTGGCGGATGCACCGATCATCCCTGTGTCGTCCCTGACCGGCGAGGGCGTGGACAGCCTGCGCGACGCCCTGATCGCCGCCGAGGCGCAGGTGGCCCATCGCGCCGCCGATGCGGGCTTTCGCCTGGCGGTCGATCGCAGCTTCACCCTGCAGGGCGCAGGGACGGTGGTGACCGGCACGGTGCTGTCCGGGCAGGTCGCCGTCGGCGATCTGGTGACGATCAGCCCGTCGGGGATCGCGGCGCGGGTCCGTGGCATCCATGCGCAGAACCGGCAGGCGACCCACGGTCTTGCCGGGCAACGCTGCGCCCTGAACCTGGCGGGAGAGGCTGTCGCCAAGGACGCGATCCATCGGGGCGACATCGTGCTGGCCCCCGCGCTGCATGCGCCGACCGAACGGATCGACGCCGTCCTGAGCGTGCTGGACACGGAACCGAAGCCCATCGGCACGTGGTTTCCCGCCCGCCTGCACAGCCACGCAGCCGAACTGGGCGCGCGGATCGTGCCCTTGGGCGACCCCATCGCTCCCGGTCACAGCGGTCCGGTTCAGATCGTGCTGGACCGGACCATCGCTGCGACCATCGGTGACCGGTTCATCCTGCGCGACGTGTCCGCCAGCCGGACCATCGGCGGCGGGCATTTCCTGGACCTGCGCCCTCCCGCCCGCAAACGGCGCACCCCTGAACGGCTGGCGCTGATCGACGCCGCACAGGCCTCCGATCCGCTGCAGGCGATGCTGGCGGTGGGCCCGGTCGATTCGGCGGTCTTCGTGCGCGACCGCGCCCTGTCGCCCGCCGATGCGGCCGCGGCATTGTCCGGAGCACGGATCGTCGCGGGGCTGGCCCTGTCGCCCGCGCATCTGGACGCGCTGCAGCGGGGCATCATCGACGCGCTGTCCGCCTTTCACGCCGAGAACCCCGACCTGCCGGGCATGGGCCGCGAACGGCTGCGCCTGGCGTTGACGCCGCGGCTGCCCAAGGACGCCTATCTGGCGCTGCTGCGGGGCGAAGCGGATGCCGGCCGGATCGTCCCCGACGGCGCCTTTCTGCGCCTGCCCGGCCACGAAGTGCGCCTGTCGGCCGAGGACGAGGCGCTGTGGGCCCGCATCCTTCCGTCCCTGATGGGCGATCTGCGCTATCGCCCGCCGCGGGTGCGCGATTTCGCGACCGAATTCGGGGTGGACGAAAAGGAGGTGCGCCGCGTGCTGCGCATGACGCAGAAGCTGGGCCGCACCGACCAGATCGCGCATGACCATTTCTTTGCGCGCGCTGTGACCGCCGACATGGTGACCATCCTGCGCGATGTGGCGGCCGCGACGCCGGACGGCTGGTTCACCGCCCCCCTGTTTCGCGACCGCGTCCAGAACGGTCGCAAGGTCGCGATTGAGATCCTGGATTTCTTCGACCGGCACGGCGTCACGCTGCGCCGGGGGGATCTGCGCCGCCTGAACCCGCACCGGCTGGACCTGTTCGGCTAGATCGGGGCGATGCCCTGTTCGATCACCGCCTCCATCGCGACATAGCTGGAGGTCGAGGCGACATGCGGCAGGGCGGAGAGCTTTTCCGCCATGATGCGACGGTAATCGGCCATGTCGCGCGACCGCACCTTGAGCAGATAATCGAACCCCCCCGCGATCATGTAGCATTCCTCGACCTCGGGGATCAGGCGGATGGCGGCGTTGAACGACTCCAGCGCCTTGTGGCGGGTGTCCGAGAGGCGCATCTCGACATAGGTGACATGGGTCAGGCCAAGGCGCACGGGCGACAGGATGGCCCGGTATCCGGTGATCAGCCCCGCCTCCTCCAGCTGGCGGATGCGCAGGGCCACGGGGGTCTTTGACAGGCCGACCTTGCGCGCCAGTTCGGTCACCGGGATACGGGCGTTGGCCACCAGTTCCGCCAGGATGCGGCGATTGATCGGGTCCTGGATGTCGGTCACGTCTTATGCCCCATGATTGGACGATATGGCTGCGATCCTGCCCATCATTGGTCCCATCGTCCAGACGGCACGCGATATTCTGCCGATATCAGACAGGGGTGCCGCCATGACCGACCTTTCCTTTTCCGCCAAGTTCCAACCCGAAGCGGCCCTGCTGGACCGGCTGGTCCGCGATGCGGCGCTGTCGCCTGATACCCGTGTGCGGATCAGCGACCGCGCGGCCAACCTGATCCGCCGCATCCGCGCCGAATCCAAGCCCACGATGATGGAGCTGATGCTGGCCGAATACGGCCTGTCCACCCGCGAGGGCGTGGCGCTGATGTGCCTGGCCGAGGCGATGCTGCGCGTGCCCGACCGTGCCACCATCGATGCGCTGATCGAGGACAAGATCGCCCCCTCCGATTGGGGCCGCCACCTGGGCGACAGCTCCTCCAGCCTGGTCAACGCCTCGACCTGGGCGCTGATGCTGACGGGGCGGGTGCTGGATGACAGCAAGCCCGGTCTGGCCGGCACCCTGCGCGGCGCGGTCCGCCGCCTTGGAGAGCCGGTGATCCGCACCGCCGTCACCCGCGCGATGCGCGAGATGGGACGCCAGTTCGTCCTGGGCCAGACCATCGACGCCGCGTTGGACCGGGCGAAGGGTCAGGAGGCCAAGGGATACACCTACAGCTATGACATGCTGGGCGAGGCGGCGATGACCGCCCGCGACGCCGACCGCTATGCCGACGAATACCGCAAGGCCATCGCGGCCATCGCCAGCGCTTGCACGCATGGCTCCGTCGCCCGGAACCCCGGCATCTCGATCAAGCTGTCGGCGCTGCACCCCCGCTATGAGGTCGCGCAGGAGGATCGGGTGATGGCCGAACTGGTCCCCGTGGTCCGCGATCTGGCCCGCCGGGCGCGCGCGGCCAACATGGGCCTGAACATCGACGCCGAGGAGCAAGACCGCCTGGCCCTGTCGCTGCAGGTGATCGAGGCCGTCCTGCCGGACCCCGATCTGGCCGGATGGGACGGGTTCGGCGTGGTCGTGCAGGCCTATGGCAAGCGGGCGGGGCCGATGATCGATGCGCTGCACGCGCTGGCGGTCCGCCACGACCGCCGCATCATGCTGCGCCTGGTCAAGGGTGCCTATTGGGACACCGAAATGAAGCGCGCCCAGGTCGAAGGGCATCCTGATTTCCCGCTGTTCACCTCCAAGACCGCGACGGATGTCAGCTATGTCGCGCTGGCGAAGAGGCTGTTGGGCATGACCGACCGCATCTATCCGCAATTCGCCACGCACAACGCGCACAGCGTCGCGGCCATCCTGGAACTTGCGGGCGATGCGCCCTTCGAATTCCAGCGCCTGCATGGGATGGGAGAGCGGCTGCACGACATCGTCCTGCGCGATCATCGCACCGCCTGCCGCATCTATGCCCCGGTCGGCGCGCATCAGGACTTGCTGGCCTATCTGGTGCGCCGCCTGCTGGAGAACGGCGCTAACAGCAGCTTCGTGAACCAGATCGTCGATCTGGACGTGACGCCCGAACAGATCGCCCGCGATCCGTTCGACGCGCTGGCGACGGCCCAAGCCCCCGCGACCCTGCTGGCGCCCCATGCGATCTATGGCGCGGGCCGCGTGAACGCGAAGGGCTTTGACCTGGCCGCCCGCGACCAGCTGGACCGGATCTTTGCCGCCCGTGACGGGTCCATCGCCGATGCCGGCCCCTTGACCGCGCAGGCGGCGACCGGACAGGCCAGTCCGGTGCTGAACCCCGCCACCGGCGACATCCTGGCGACCGTCACCGAGGCGGACGAGGCCACGGTGACCCGCGCCATCGATGCGGCCCGCCCCTGGGCGGCCCCTGCCTCGGAACGGGCCGCGACCCTGCGCCGCGCCGCTGACCTGTTCGAGGCTGATTTCGGCCCGATCTTCGGCATCCTGGCCCGCGAGGCGGGCAAGACCCTGAACGACGCCGTGGCCGAACTGCGCGAGGCGGTGGATTTCCTGCGCTATTACGCCCAGCAGGGCGAGGGCCGCACGGATGCCCCGCGCGGGATCATCGCTGCGATCAGCCCCTGGAACTTTCCGCTGGCGATCTTCACCGGACAGGTCGCGGCGGCGCTGATGGCTGGGAACGCGGTGCTGGCCAAGCCGGCCGAACAGACCCCCCTGATCGCCGCCCTTGCCGTGCGCCTGATGCACCGCGCGGGCGTTCCGGCCGACGCGCTGCAGCTGCTGCCGGGCGACGGCGCGACGGTCGGTGCGGCGCTGACCCGCGATCCGCGCATCAACGGCGTCGTCTTTACCGGCGGCACCGACACGGCGCGGCTGATCGCCGCCAGCATGGCGGACCACATGGCCCCCGGCACGCCGCTGATCGCGGAGACGGGTGGTCTGAACGCGATGATCGTGGACAGCACGGCCCTGCCCGAACAGGCGGTGCGCGACATCATCGCCTCCAGCTTCCGGTCGGCGGGCCAGCGCTGTTCGGCGCTGCGCTGCCTCTACGTGCAGGAGGACGTGGCCCCGCACCTGATCGCGATGATCCAGGGGGCGATGGACCAGCTGCGCGTGGGCGACCCGTGGGATCTGTCCACCGATGTCGGCCCGGTCATCGACGCCGAGGCGCAGGCCGGGATCCTGGCGTATCTGGACCAGAACCGCGACCAGATCCTGCACCAGATCGCGGCGCCCGCCACGGGGCATTTCGTACCGCCCACGCTGATCCGCATCGACGGCATCCAGGCGCTGGAGCGCGAGATCTTCGGCCCCGTCCTGCATGTCGCGACCTTCAAGGCGAGGGACCTGGACCGGGTCGTGGCGGCGATCAACGCGACGGGGTACGGGCTGACCTTCGGGCTGCATTCGCGCATCGACAGCCGGGTGCAGGAGGTCACGCAGGCGGTCCATGCGGGCAACCTGTACGTCAACCGCAACCAGGTCGGCGCAACCGTCGGCAGCCAGCCGTTTGGCGGAGAGGGCCTGTCGGGCACCGGACCCAAGGCCGGCGGCCCGCAGTACCTGACGCGGCTGTTCGCGCCCGCAGCCCCCGCCGCCGCGGCGACGGACTGGACCGGGGCCGACAGCACCGACCGCCTGGCTGCGGCGCTGACCCGTCCCGCCCCCGGCGCCGCGCCCACCGATCGGCTGATGCCCGGCCCGACGGGAGAGCTGAACCGTCTGACCACCCTGCCCCGCGGCCCCGTCCTGTGCTTGGGCCCCGGCGCCCCTGCCGCGGCGGCACAGGCACGTGCCGTGACCGATGCCGGCGGTCAGGCAATTGTCGCAGAGGGCGATGTCGATCCGGATGCGCTGCGCGACCTGCCCGATGTGACTGCGGTGCTGTGGTGGGGTGACGCGGCGACGGGGCGGGCGATGGCCCGGGCCCTGGCCGCGCGGCCAGGTCCGCTGGTGCCACTGATCACGGCGGTGCCGGACCGCGCCCACGTCATGCATGAACGCCACCTGTGCGTCGACACCACCGCCGCGGGGGTGCCATCTGAACCGCGGGGTGCTGGCGGCGCAGGGCATCGTCTATGCCTCGGTCGACACGCCCCGCGACCCCAAGCATCAATGGCTGGTCCAAGGGCTGAAGCGCGGCGACCTGTCGCGGCTTGCCGCCGAGACCGGCCCCCTGCGCGATAGGCGCGCCCACACGCTGATCCTGTCCTGCGAGGGGGTGATGACCAATCGGGCCCTGATCCCCGACAGCGCCTGGCAGCAGGTCCGAGAGGTGCTGACGGGTTTCGACACGACCCTGTTCCTGGTCGGGCGCGATCTGGACGGGTGGCTGCGGTCGTTGTGGAAACAGGCGCTGATCAACCCGGTGCCACCGGGCAAGCCGCTGAGCCTGCCCGATTTTGCGGTCTTCTGCCGCATGCCCGCCATCCGCGCGATGATGGACCTTGGCCATATGGCCGATCTGATCGCGGACAGGACCGGGGCCTCGGCGCGTTTGCTGACCCGGCTGGACGCGGATTTCATCGGCGTGTTCGCAGGGCTGCTTGGCCTGTCCCCCGACGCGCCCCTGCAGGACGCCCCGCGGATCAACGAATCCCTGCCCCCGGATTTCATCGCCGTCTATGTCCGCCTGGCGCGTCACGTCGATCAGGTCTGGCCCCTGCGGCTGGCGACCCTTGCGGCGTTCCACGCGATGCGCCCGACGGGCAACCTGATGGTCGCGACCGTGGCGCGACAGTTCGCCCGCGTGTCCGCGCAGGACCGCGACCGGGCGGTGGCAAGCATGTGTCAGGCCGTCAATGCCGTGACGTTCGACGACCCGGACCACCGCGACCTGGCATCGCAGCTTGCGTCCGGGGCCGCCATGTTGCGAAACATTCTATTGCAGGACCCGCCACCAGCCCCTAGGTGACAGGAACGAAGGATCGCGGAAGGGCATCAGACCCGGTGGTTTGGCCGGACTTCAAATCCGGTTGGGGCAGCGAGCCTGTCCCGGGTGGGTTCGACTCCCATTCCCTTCCGCCAGCCTTCCCCGCCCCTACCGCGCCGCGATGGCCAGCCCGTCGGCCACGGCCGTGAACACGTCCCGTGCCGAATGATCTGCATCGGGAAAGGCCGCGCGCATCGTGTCGCTTACGACCGTCATCAGGCTTGACCCCCCGACATAGATCACCCGGTCGACCTGTGCGGGGGTCAGCTGTGCGCGGTGCAGCGTCTCGACGGCGCCCTCGTGCAGCTGGCTGGCGTGGCGCGACAGGCTGTCGGCCAACGCCTGCCCGGCCAGCGGCGCGGACAGGCCGCGTTCGACCTCGTCCAGCAGGATGGCCGCGTCGTCGGCACCGTCATTGGCGGCGATCTTGCCGCGTTCGACGGCAAAGGCCAGATCGTGGCCCAGATCGTCCTCCAGCACGCGCGACAGGCGGGCCATGGCGTAGGGCTGTTCGGCCAGCCGGACCATTTCGGCGACCATGCGGCGGTTCTGGGGGGTGTTCACGAAGGGGATCTTCTCCCACGTGGCAAGGTCGTTGTAGATGGCGTTCGGTACGGGCGACGTCCCCGGCCCCATCGCCTTGCGAAGGACCGATCCCCGGCCCAGCAGCGGCATCACGTGATCCAGGCTGACCGCGCGGTCGAAATCGGTGCCGCCGATTCGCACGCCGTGACTTGCCAGGATCCGCACCCCCGCCCCCTGCCCCTGGAAGAGCGAGAAATCCGACGTGCCGCCGCCCACGTCCACGATCAGGCCCGTGGCGCCGGGCCGCGCGGCACCGGCGGCAATGGCTGCGGCCTCGGGCTCGGGCATGAAGTCCACGTCGCGAAAGCCCGCAGCCAGATAGCATTGACGCAGATCGTCCTCGGCCTGCGCCTCGCGCGGGTCGCCATCGCCGTGAAAGACGACGGGCCGACCCGACAGCGCGCGGTCGAAGGTCTGCCCGGTCTCGGCCTCGGCCCGCGTCTTGATGCGGTTCAGAAAGCGCGCGATCAGGTCGACAAAGGTCACCCTCTCGTTCAGGATCATCCGCTTTTCATGCATCAGCGATGTGCCCAGGACGCGCTTCAGCGCCCGCATGAAGCGGCCCTCGTGCCCGTCCAGCAGAGCGCGGTTCGCGGGCTGGCCCATCAGGGTGGTGCGGCTGTCGGCGTCCAGGAAAAAGGTCGTGGGCATGGTCGTCTGCCCCGGTTCCAACCGGATCAGGCGCGGCGTCCCGTCCGGCGCATGTCCCGCCGCCGAGTTCGAGGTGCCGAAGTCGATGCCCAGGCCGTTGCCGCGCGGTGCCATGTCGGATGCCCTGCCCTGTGTCTGCGAAGGGCGCGTGCCTAGGCGGGGGGCCGGGCCAAGTCAAGCGGGGGCACGCTAACCGGGCATTAGCATTTGTGCGCTAGCGTCGGCTCCTGGTCCCTGTCCCGGAGATTTCGATGTCCTTCGTCCCGCGCCTGTCCCTGCGCCAAAAGATCACCCTGACCAGCCTTGGCCTGATGACGGCCCTGGCGCTTGTGCTGGTCACCGTGCTCAGCATGGCGCAACGCCAAAGCCTTCTGGAAAACGCCCAAAGCGCGCAACGGGTGACGCTGCGCGTCCTGTCCTATGATCTTGCCGTGGACCACGACGGCTTCTCTGCGACGACCAGGCCGGACGGCACCTTGGGCGACGTCGTCTGGCCGCAGATCCCCAATTTCGACGATCACACCATGATCGACGATGTCGGCGGCCAGACCGGAGAGACGGCGACCATCTTCCGGCTTGACCCCGAACTGGGCCAGTTCATGCGCGTGACGACCAACGTCAAGCGCCCGGACGGCACCCGCGCGGTCGGCACGCCGCTGGACCCGACGGGCCCGGTTCATGCCGCCATGCTGGAGGGGCGGACCTATTCCGGCACGACCACGATCCTGGATCATCCCTATCTGACGCTGTATGTCCCGGTCCGCGATCAACAGGGTCAGGTTAACGGCGTCCTTTATGCCGGCGTGGCGATGGACGGGATCGAGGCAGTACTGTGGCGCAACCTGACCACCGCCGTGGCCCTGACCGCCGCCGCGCTGCTGCTGGCCTTTGCGCTGAACCAGGTGATGACGCGTCGTGCCCTGCGGCCCCTGGCGGCCGTCGACGCCGCGATGCAGGATGTCGCCCGCCAGAACTACGACCGGCCGATCCCCGGCACGGAGATGCGCGACGAGATCGGCTCGATCGCCCGCAACCTGGAACAGTTCCGCGACGGCCTGGCCCAGGCCCAGGAGGCCCGCCACGCCGCCGCCGCCCTGCGGGAGGCCGGCGCCGCCGAGGCGCAGGCGCAGTCCCGCAAGCAGGCGCGGATCGTGACCGATATCTCGACCGGGTTGGAGCGGCTGGCGGCGGGCGACCTGACCGCGCAGATCGCCAGCCCCGCGCATGATCCCTTCCCCCAAGAATACGAGGCGCTGCGCGCCACCTTCAACAAGGTCGTGTCCGATCTGGGCAGCACGATGGGCCGCATCGTCGAGGTCGCCCGCCAGGTGCGCACGGGCTCGGACGAGATCACCTCTGCTGCCCAGGACCTGGCAGGTCGCGCAGAGACGCAGGCCGCCACGCTGGAGGAATCGGCGGCGGCGCTGACCGAACTGACCGCCAGCGTGCACTCCACCGCCGATCTGGCCCGCACGGCCGAGAGCGTGTCGCGCACCAACCGCTCGATCGCGGAGGAGGGCCGCAGCATCGTCGGAGAGGCCATCCAGGCCATGGAAAAGATCGAGGCATCCTCGGACCAGATCAACCGCATCATCACCGTCATCGACGATATTGCGTTCCAGACGAACCTGCTGGCGCTGAACGCCGGGGTCGAGGCCGCCCGTGCCGGAGAGGCGGGTCGCGGTTTCGCCGTGGTCGCATCCGAGGTGCGCGGGCTGGCGCAGCGTGCGTCGGAATCCGCGCGTGAGATCAAGGGGCTCATCTCGGATTCCTCGCAGCACGTTCGGTCAGGATCCTCGCTGGTCAGCCGCACCGGGGGCAGCCTCGAGCAGATCCTGTCCAAGGCCCGCGAGGTGTCGGATCAGGTTGCAGCCATCGCCCTGGCCGCCAGCGACCAGTCCACCGCACTGTCCGAGATCAACTCGGGCGTGAACCATCTGGACCAAGTGACCCAGCAGAATGCCGCCGTGGCCGAGGAAACGAATGCCGCTGCAGCGTCGCTGCAGCATCAGGCAGGCGTACTGGCCTCAGCCCTGACCAGCTTCACCTTCCAGCCGGCCTCGACATGGGGCACACGGGATGATCCGCTTCGCACCGGCGACGATCCGTTCGTCCAAGTCGCCCCGCCGCGCCATAGGGTCGGATCGCCCAAGACAGTCACTGCACGCATGATGGAATTCTGAGCGCACCATAGCCAGGTGGCCGCTGGAACGCAGACAAACATAAGCCGCTGCCGATTGTTCGGCAGCGGCTTTCGCGTAACTCTCAATAAAGTGACGACAGTGCTGCAAGGGCATCCATAAGACTGTAATTGTACGTTTCGATACCCGTGAAAGATGCACAACATGCTAGCGATGCACCGACAAGCGGCATGGTCCAACTGATTTTGCAGAGCGGGCGTCAGCAGGCCGGCTGGTCTTCGGCAGTTCCAGCAAGGTCCAGACCCCGCGCCGTCGGGGGCTGCCAGGTCGGGGACGATTCGACGGCGCCCTGAATGTTGGTGCCCAGCTGTGATCCGCCTGTTCCACCGCTCCAGCCGGTGGTTCCGGTGTTTTCCGCGGCTGTGCTGTCCTCGGATGCGTCAGGCTGGGTTGCCGGTTCGGCGACACCGGCATCGGCCGCGCATTCCGGTGCCTCGGACACGCGCTCGGCCGGTGCGGCCTGCGCCCACGCCGCACTCCCCGACAGGCCGCCGATGGGGACTGCCAGCGCCAGAACGGCCGCAGTCAGCGTCAGTCGTGCGAACGGGATGATCATCGGGTAGCCTCACGTGGATTGTTCACGGCAAAACGCGGCTGGCGTGCGCCGGTTCCGCGCATCATCACCACTGCCGTCGATCCGGTGACGAAACCGTGTCCGATCCGGTCCCCAACTCTTTGTCAGCCATGATGCGGCAATGGGACGTCACGGGGCCCATAGGCGGCGGCGACCTTTCTGTGCTATCGCCGCCTGAAATGAACTGAGGGGGCGCAGAGTCGCTGATTATGGGTACACCAAACGCAAGCACGCCGCGCCAGGCCAAGGAATGGGTGCAGGTCCTCGCCAAGTATCGCGAGCCGTCGACCCGCCGCAGCGTGTGGGAGTTGATGGCCACGATCGTTCCGTTCCTGGCGCTCTGGGCGCTGGCCTGGGCGGCGCTGTCCGTCAGCTATTGGCTGGCCGTGCCGATCGCGCTGGTGAACGGGCTGTTCCTGGTCCGCATCTTCTGCATCCAGCATGATTGCGGCCACGCGTCGTTCTTTCGCAATCGCAAGGTCCAGGACTGGATCGGGCGGGGTCTGGGCGTGCTGACCCTGACGCCCTATGACGTCTGGCGCCGGACCCATTCGCTGCACCACGCCCAGCACGGGAACTTGGATGAACGCGGCATCGGCGACGTGATGACCCTGACGGTGGGCGAGTATCGCAGCCGCGGCAGGTTCGGACGGCTGATGTACCGGCTGTATCGCCACCCCCTGGTGCTGTTCGTGCTGGGGCCAAGCTATCTGTTCCTGCTGCAGAACCGTCTGCCGCTTGGGCTGATGCGGGCGGGATGGCGGTTCTGGGCATCGGCCCTGGGTACCAATCTGGCGCTGGCGCTGATCCTGGGCACGATGATCTGGTTTGCGGGGCCGATGCCCGTCCTGCTGATCTTCCTGCCCACGACCATCGTCGCGGGGACCGTCGGCGTATGGCTGTTCTATGTCCAGCATCAGTTCGAGGAAACGCACTGGGCCAATGGGGACGAATGGCAATTGCACGATGCGGCGCTGGCCGGATCGTCGCATTACATCCTGCCCCAGCCCCTGCGCTGGCTGTCCGCCAATATCGGGGTGCATCATGTCCACCACCTGTACAGCCGCATCCCGTTCTATCGCCTGCCGGAAATCCTGCGCGACCATGACGAACTGGCATCGGCACAGCGGCTGACCCTGCGCGAAAGCCTGCGGTCGGTGAACCTGCACCTGTGGGACGAAAATCGTCGTCGCCTGGTGTCCTTCCGCGAGGCGCGCAGCCTTTACGGCGCGCCGACGGCCGGCTGAGGCCGGCAGCGTTCAGCTGACCAGCGCGGCCTGTCCGACGGTGTGCAGCTGAACAAGCTGGCGCAGCCGGGGGCCGCGCACGAAAGTGCGGGCCTCGGCCGGGTGGGCCTGATCCGCAAACAATTCGGGAAAGATCTGCTGCAGTTCGGACAGGGCCGCAGACCCCATCGCGCGCAGGGCCTGGGGGCCGGGATACAAAGATTCCGTCTGTGCGCCGTTGGAATCGACGACTTGGTGGGCGTCGAACATCAGATGGCAATAGGTCACCTGCGACACGGACATGTCCACCGCGATGCCAGGAACATCGATCAGCTGGCAAGCCGGTGCCAGGATCTCCTCGGTCCCGAACAGGGTCCGCGCGACCGATGACCGGATCATGATGCGGTGCTGGCGCGACACGGACAGGGGCGCCGACGGCTGGTTTAGGCCAAGCGCCCCGGCCGCAATGCGGATCGGACGAAGCTTGGGGTTCGCCGCCAGATCCACGCCATCGAAACGGCGCCTGCCGATCCAGCGCAGGGGCTGATATCCGTGATCGCGCGTCCAGATCAGGTCACCGGGCTGCAGGCTGTCGACCGGGCGCGGCCCGTCCGCGGTCAGGATCAACGTGTCCGAAGCAAAGCACATGATCTCCAATTCGTGGATGTCAGGCGCGAACGAGATCTTGGCGACATAGACCTCCTTGGGCAGGGGGTCGGCCTCGATGATCTCGACCGAATGCAGCGACTTGACGTCAGACCATGCCGCGACGCTGTCCTTGGCGGGGCGGAAGAACATGTCCCCGTTGCGCATCTGGATCAGCACGCCGTCCTGGGTGCTGGTGGTGTTGTCCGGAAAGGTCAGCTTGTACTGAACCTTGAGGAAGCCGGTGATCTGGCTGGTACTTTGCCCCCCATCGGTGGGCGAACCATAGGCGAACTTGCTGGCACCGTCAGGATGCTGGCTGTAGCTTGTCGCATAAGCCTCGGCCGGGCCCTGGGCGGTATTGATGGCGCGCAGCTGTCCGCTCAAGTCAACCGGCTTGATCTGGTTCTCGCCGACGACCTTGTAGCCCTTCATCCCATCCGCCTCGGTCTCGGTCGCGGGCGTTCCTGGCGTGGTGTTAATCTGCTGGTGGTTGCCAATCCACATCCAGGTCACGGCGTTCGTCATCTGAGCCTCCATCATGGAGCCTCAGCAATAGCCGCACCAATTCATCGCGCCAGTTTATCTTGCGTACAAGTTTAATCGCAGTCCGCGCCGCCGACGGGCGCCGCATCGTTCAGGTTGGATCGCCCCGGACAATTGCGGTATCGAAGGGAACGGCTGACAAGAAGGGACAACGCGAACACGCTGAGCATGCCGCAACCGACGTAGCCCCACAGGATCGACGACAACCATCCGAACCCCAGCACGAGAAACAGGATGGTTGAGACGATGCCGATGACTGCAGAGGTTGCGATAATACCGACCAGCAAAATGCCCCGACCCTTTCAAAATGATCCTGACAACTATAGCACCGATCGGTTCATTTGCGAAACAAGATCGACAGAATGGCGTCTCTCGGGCACCATTCATGCGGGTGTAAGACGCAAGTAATTAAACTTTAAGGCGAATAAGATGAACGGTGACGACATGGACCCGACGCTGCCCCCCGACCGGATCGGCTATGTCATCAACACCTATCCCCGTCCGTCCCAGACCTTCATCCGCAGGGAGATTCGGGCCCTCGAAGCGGCCGGTCTGACCGTCGCGCGGTTCGCCATGCGGCGCGACGATCAACCGGTGCTGTTGGCCGAGGATCGGGCCGAGGCCGACCGGACCGAATACGTGCTGGACCGGGGCGCGTTGGCCTTGGGCATGGCGCTGATCCGTGCGGTGATCCGCCATCCGCGCAGCCTGCTCCAAGCGCTGTCGGCAGGGCGGCGGGGCGGGCCCGGGCGCGGCCCGCTGCGCCAGGTGATCTATCTGGCAGAGGCCGCCATCCTGGCCGATCGCAGCCGGCAGCTGGGCCTGACGCATCTGCATGCCCATTTCGGGACAAACTCGGCCGATGTGGTCCGCTATGTCCGGATGCTGGGCGGGCCGGGCTACAGCGTGACCTTTCACGGCCCCGAGGAGTTCGATGGCCCGCACACGCTGCTGCTGCGTGACAAGGTGGCCGAAGCGCGTTTCGCGGTGGCAGTCAGCGCCTTCGGACGCAGCCAGCTGGCGCGATGGGCGCCCTTCGATGCCTGGGACCGCATCAAGGTGGTGCATTGCGGCATCGACCCCGCCCTGTTCGCGGCGCCGGTTCCCCTGCCGCCGGGACCGGACGCGCACGACCCGCTGCGCGTGGTCTGCATCGGCCGCTTCGCCGAGCAGAAGGGCCAGGTCCTGCTGATCGAGGCGATGGCGCGCTGCACCGCGCCGGTGCACCTGACGCTGGTGGGTGACGGCCCGCTGCGGGCCGAGATCCAGCGGGCGATCAGGGCGCACGGGCTGGACACGCGCGTCACGCTGGCCGGCTGGCTGGACGAGACCGGCGTGCGCGACGCGCTGTCTGCGGCGCATGTCATGGCCATGCCCAGCTTTGCCGAAGGCCTGCCCGTGGCCCTGATGGAGGCGATGGCGGCGGGCCGCCCTTGCATCGCCACCCTGATCGCTGGCATCCCCGAACTGATGGTCGACGGCAAGACCGGCTGGCTCATCCCGGCCGGGTCCGAAGACGACCTGGCCAAGGCGCTGGACACCGCCGCCCGGACCCCACGAGACCAACTGGAACGGATGGGCGCCGCCGCCCGTACGCGCGCGCTGACGCGCCATGACATCGCAACAGAGGCCGGCAAGCTGGCCGCACTGTTCGCGGACAGCCAGAACCGGTAAGGTCGCGTGCAGGTTCATCTATGTAAAATCACGATCAATCGGCTATGCGGCAACTCTTTCTTTGCGATAGCGTGATTGGACGGGTATCGCTGGTTTCATCTTATTTGGTCGGAACGGATTAGGAAGATGCTGCACGGACCGTCTGTCAGCACGGATGATCGAAAGATCATCCGCGATCTGCCCGCCGCCACCGACAGCCAGGCGGCCTTTCTGGCGGGCAGCGATCAGGCAGATCCGAACCGCGCCCATATCGAACAGATCGTTCTGGACGCTCCGTCCGACATTCTGGCGCCCGGCCCCCTGCTGGCCGCATGGCAGCAGTTGGCAAACCGTCACGAGACGCTGCGGACCGTCCTGGTCACCGACGATACCGGCATCCTGCGGCTGGACGTCCTGGACCACGCGTCGGTGCATATCGACAGTGCCGATTTGTCGGACGGGATGGTGGACCGTTTTCTGGCCGATGACCGCGCGGCCGGCGTGGACCCCACCGAACGGCCCGGATGGCGGGTCACGATGGCCGATCTGGGTGGGGGGCAGGCCCGGATGGTCTGGACCATCCACCACGGCCTGATCGACGGGACCAGCATCGCGTTGATTCTGACCGAACTGTGGCGGATCCTGTCCGGCGATCCGCTGATGGCACCCGGCATCGGCTTCGTCCAGGCGATCCGGGAGCGCCACCTGGACGAGCCGCAGGCCCGCGCCGCCTTTGCCGCCACGTTGTCCGATGAAACCGTCGCGTCGGCCTTTCCCGCGGCCCCGGCCAAGACGCATGGCCCGATGCACCAGACCGACCTGACCCTGTCGATGGACGCGTGCGACGCCATCCGCCGTCTGGCGCATGCGGCGCAGGTGACCACGCTGACGGTGGTGCAGGCGGCTTGGTCGATGCTGCTGATGCGCTGGACCGGGCGGTCCGGCGCGGCCTTCGGTCTGGTGGAATCGGGTCGTGGTCGCAATGATCGGGTCGCGGGCTGTCTGATCACGACGGTGCCGTTCCAGGTGCGGATGGACGACATCGGAACCTTCGGCGACCTGCTGGCGCGCCTGCGGGCGCAGACGCTGCAGTTGCGGCCGCATTCCCATGCGCGACAGACGCTGATCCGGCAGTGGTCCGGTCGGCAGGGCCGTGCGGCGCTTTACGATACCGTCCTGATGTATCAGCGCGGCACGCTTGCCGCGCGGCTTGCGGCGGACGGCTGCGGCTGGACCGACGTCCGCCTGATCGAGGAAGGCACGGCGCTGATGTCGCTGTCGGTCCATGACGAGGGCGCGTTGTGGCTGTCGCTGGAACATGACGCCGCCCGGTTGCCGGACGAGGTAGCGGCCCGCATCCTGCACCAGATGGCCAACCTGCTGCAGGCGATGGGTCGGGCCGACACCGACACGCCGCTGTCCGACCTGACGATGCTGGACTCAGAGGAGCAGCGACACCTGCACACCCTGGGACGCCCCGATCGGCCCGTCCCGGATGTGCTGCCCGACCTGGCATCGGCCTTCGAGGCGACGGTCGCCCGTCATGGCGACCGGACCGCCGTGACCGAGGCGCAGACGGGTCATTCCGTCGATTTCCGCACCTTGGACCAGCAGGCCAATGCCCTTGCGGCGCGGCTTGTCGAATGCGGCATCGGTCCGCAGGATGTCGTGGCCATCGCCCTGCCCCGATCCGTGCGCCAGATCGCCGCGATGCTGGCCACGCTCAAGGCCGGCGCCGGCTTTCTGCTGCTGGATCTGGATCAGTCCCACGACTATCTGTCCGGCCTGATCCGCCAGGCCCGTGCCAAGGCCATCGTGGTCCAGCAGGACATGCCGCTGTCGACCGCCGCGCCGAACGTGGTGATGGCCGACGATGCCTGCCAAGCCCACGCCCCGCCGCGACCACCATTGGATGCGGACAGCCTGGCCTATATCACCTTCACATCCGGCTCCACCGGAACGCCCAAGGCGGTTCGGGGGCTGAACGCGGCACTTAGCGCGCATGCCCATGCGATGGTCGACGCCTATGCGCTGACCGAACGGGATGCGGTCCTGCAGTTCGCGACGCCCAGTTTCGACGTCGCGCTAGAGGAGGTCTGGCCGACCCTGCTGTCCGGCGCGCATGTCGTGTTGCGCGACGCCGCGCCGCTCGGCTCGATCCAGGGGCTGCTGGATCTGGTCCGGCGGCATGGGCTGACGGTTCTGAACCTGCCCGCCAGCTATTGGCAGCAGATGGTCGCGGACCTGCGCGATCATCCCCGGCCCATACCAGACAGCCTGCGCTTGCTGGTGACGGGCAGCGAACGCGTGCCACCCGCAGCCTTCCGCGAATGGCAGCGCCTGGCCCCTGGCGTCCGGTTCGTCAACGCCTATGGCCCGGCCGAAGCCACGGTGACCAGTACCCTCTGGCAGGGATCGTCCCTGTTTGCCGGGTCTGAGGTTCCGATCGGTCGGCCCGCTGGCCATGCCCGCGTCGTGCTGCGCGCACCGGATGGTACGCCCACGCCTGTGGGTGGCGAGGGAGAGATCGTGATCGGCGGTCAGGCCGTCAGCGGCGGCTATCTGGACGATCCTGATTCGACCGCACGGGCGTTCACGGCAGACGCCGAAGGCCGGCTGTATCGCAGCGGCGATCTGGGCCGCTGGTCGGTGGACGGGCAGCTGATGTTCCTGGGGCGCGAGGATCGGCAGGTCAAGCTGCGCGGCCAGCGGATCGAACTGGGCCAGATCGAAAGCGCCCTGGCGGCACGACCCGGCGTCCTGCAGCTGTTCGTGGACCTGGACAAGGGACCGCCGGCACGCCTGCTGGGCTGGGTCGTCATCGAGGATGGCACCGACATCGACCAGATCGCGCGCGATCTGCGCGACAAGCTGCCTGGCTATATGGTGCCACGGCTGATGGTGGTCGATGACCTGCCGGTCACCGCGAACGGCAAGATCGCGCGGGACCTGCTGCCCCGTCCCGCCGCCGCCGGGCCCGTGGCCGGACCCGGCCATGCCGGACCGCAGGTCCTGGCCGTGGCCGCCTGCATGGCCAATGTGCTGGAACTGGCCCATGTCGGACCGGATGACGACTTCTACGACCTTGGCGGCGATTCCCTTCTGGCGTTGCGCCTGATCAGCCTTGTGCGAAGCCGCACCGGACTGCGCCTGCACATGGCCGATGTCATGCAAGCCCCCACGCCCGAAGGGCTGGTGCGTCTCCAGCGCACAACGCCGGACCGCCCGCGCTATCTGATCGCGACCCAACCCCTCGGCAACCGCGTGCCTATCATCGGCGTGCATGTGCTGGGCCGCAAGCAGGCGTTATTCCGGCCCTTGTCAGAGGCTCTTGGCCCGGATTTTCCTGTGTTTGGGCTTTCCATCGGCATCCCGGAAGATCTGTCACGCGTGTCAGTGAAGGGCACAGCGTCGGCATATTTTGAAGAGCTTCAACGATATATGCCTGATACCCCAGTATGTTTAATCGGCGTATCGATGGCGTCTTACTTCGCACTTGAGTTAGCACAGCAGCTTCGTCAGGCAGGGCGCGATGTGTGTCAGGTTATCATCCTTGACTCGGCCGGGCCTTGCGGACAGCCCATGGTGCGAGGACTTGAACGCATTTTTGCTCATTTAAAACAATTTCGTCGTCACGGTCTTCGCCATATTTGCATGATGATCAATAATCGAAGAGCAAACAACGGTGCTATTGATGAGGATCGCTTCACTGGAAACGGTCCTGATGCAGATGTGCAAATGGTTAAAATCGTTGCAGCAAATACACGTGCAGTCAACGAATACGTGCCGCAGCCTTATGATCAACCAATCATGGTATTCCGAGCTGAGGACAGCTTCTGGTATTCGAAAGAAGGCTTGACGCAGGGTTTGGGCTGGGCTGGAATCGCAGCTGGAGGATTGACCCTCCGCAGCCTTCCAGGAGGCCATTTGTCGATCCTAGATCCTCGAAATGTAAGCGCTTTGGCAGCATGTTTGACCGATGCTATTCCCGTGAACGGATCGCGCGAAGCCATCAGTGACAAGTTTTTGGAACCATGATGCAATTTGCAATCGGCGACGACCGCGTCGCCCTGACCGTGCCGGACCGGCAGACGCTGCTGTCGATCGTCGAAACCCGGCTGGCGGCCCGTCAGGGTTTTGCCTTGGCGACGATGAATGTCGATCATCTGGAAAAGCTGCGCAGCGACGCCGATTTCCGCACGGCCTATGCGCAGCATGACCTGATCGTTGCGGACGGAAACCCGGTCGTCTGGCTGGCGCGGCTTGGCGGACAGCGGGTGTCGCTGGTGCCAGGATCGGACCTGGTGCAGCCATTGTGCGCGCTGGCTGCCCGCCTGGACCGCGGCGTGGCTATTCTGGCCGGCACCGAAGAGGGCGGACAGGATGCTGCGCGCCGCCTGATCGCCGCACATCCCGGACTGACCGTCAGCCTCGTCGCTGCCCCCGGCTTTCCTTTCGATCCCCACGGTGCCGAGGCCGACGCCCTGCTGGACCGCCTGAACGCCAGCGGCGCATCGCTGTGCCTGCTGGCCCTTGGTGCCCCGCGGCAGGAGATCCTGGCCGCGCGCGGGCGCAGGATCTGCCCGCAGGTCGGCTTTGCCTCGGTCGGGGCGGGCATCGATTTCGTCACGGGCAAGCAGCGCCGCGCCCCGCGGTTGTTCCGGGCGGCCCGCATGGAATGGCTGTGGCGCGCCGCGCTGAGCCCCAAGCGGTTGGGCCCGCGCTATGTCCGCGGCGCGCTGATCCTGCCGGGACATGCCCTGCGCGCCCTGCGTGAAAGACCCCGGCAGTCATGAACGGCATGCTGGTCATGGTGCCCTCGGTCCACGTGATGATGCGTGACGGGCAGATGTGGATGGACGACAAGTTCGTGGCGGGCCTGCACCTGTTTGCGCGTGAATGGGGCGGCCCGACCCGTGTCGTGCTGCAACAGGGATCGGCGACGCTGCCCTTTGCCAGCCCGGTGACGGCCGCTGACCTGCCCGGAGAGCTGCGCCTGATCGCCCAGGATGCGCCCATCTCAGCCGAGGATCTGCGCGGCGCGCAGGTGGTGCTGGGCACGGCCGACGACCATCGGCAGCTGGATCTGGCCCGCCTGTGCGGCGCGGTTGGCGCGCGGCTGGTCTATGCGATCGAATACCCGCTGCAGACCCGCCTGGCCGTCGCGCGGCTGGACCTGGCGCGCCGCCCGTTGCGGCTGGCCCGGTCGGTTCAGTGGTTTCTGACGCAGGAGTTACGTCTGCGCCGTGCGTTTCGGTCAGCAGACGGGGTGCAAGCCAACGGTTATCCAGCGATGGCTGGCCTATGGGGGGTTGAACAGCGACACATGCCTCGATCTGGACAATCGGTCGGAGCGGGAGACCATGGCCACAGCTTCAGAAATGCAGGCCCGCGCGGGGTGGAACGGGCTGCTGCGGATCGTCCATGCCGGCCGGCTGATCGCGATGAAGGGTACGCAGGACCTCATTCCCACCGCCATCGCGCTGCGCAACCGGGGCGTGGATTTCCGCATGGACATCTTTGAAGCCGGCGACATGCGGCAGGCGATCGCGGACGATGTGGCGCGGCATGATCTGGGCGGGGCGGTCCATCTGCATCAGCCGGTCGATTTCGTAACCGGCCTGGTGCCGTGGATGCGCCGGAACGCGGACCTGTTCCTGGCCCCGCACAGACAGTCCGACCCCTCGTGCAGCTATCCGGAGGCGATGGGCTGTGGTGTGCCCGTTCTGGGCACGAACAACCGGATCTGGTCTGAACTGGCGCGCCAATCCGGCGGCGTGTGGGTTATGCCGATCGGACTGCCCAGGAAGGCCGCCGACATCATCGCGGGGCTGGATCGAGTGGCGATCGCCAGGGCCTCGGCTCACGCATTGAAGTTCGCGCAGGCCAATGAATTCCACAGCGAGTTCAGGTGCCGCGTCGATCATCTACACCGCGTGGCGGTAAAATCCGCCTAAATCAGCAGAACTGCGGCCATGATCAGCCCGACCGCGCCGAAGGTCAGGTCGTGCAAACCATCCCATGCCCCATGCTTGCGGGCGATGCGCACCAGCATCGGATAGGCCAGGATCGCCGCCAGCGCTTGGCCCGCCAAGGCGCCCGGAATGCCCGCCTGGACACCACCAACGATGAACAGGCTGAGAAACAGCGCCGCGCGCACCAGCGTGACCCAGAAGAACCCGCGGGAGTCCCCTCCGGCCAGGGCGGCCTGGTCATAGCTGAGACCGATCAGCGACGGGATGCTGGCCAACGCGATCAGCGTCACCAGCGGCCCCGCACTGGCATAGCGCGGATCATAGAGCAACATAACGAGATGTTCCCCGAATGTCGCTAGCAGCGCCAGCAGCAGCATGAAACTGCCTGTCAGCGCGGCGCGCACGATGCGCACGCGACGCATGTGTCCGGCACTGGGATCCTCGAACGCGGTACGATAAAGCGGGATCATCACGCGTGATATCACTGCCATCCCCAGCATCAGCGGAAAGCTGGCGAGGAAAAACGCGATGTTATAGATGCCCAGTTGCGTCAGCGTCAGCAGGCGCGCAAGGACCGCCTTGTCACCCTGAGAGATGACGAAGCCCACGACGGTCGACGGCATGATCCATTTGCCGAAACGCACAAGTTCGGCGACGCAATCCGGGTCCCACCGGAACCGGTTGGCCGGACCGGGCATCCAGTAGCTGACCATCAGCATCTTGACCACCGACCCCAGGATCAGGCCGATCACCAACGCCCAGGCCGATTCCAGCATGGCGGCCAGCCCAATGGTGATGATCGTGGTCACCGCCGCGGTCGCCAGTTCCACGATGGTCAGACGACCCATCTGCAGATGCCGGTTCGCGGTCTCAATCTTCGTGGGCAACAGGCCATAGATCATCGCGGTGGTTCCCGCGACGGGCAGGAACCAGACCAGCTCGGGCACCCCGTAGAAGGACGCCGCTGGCACCGCCAGGATGCAGCAGCCCAGCCACAGGATCACCCCGCGGATGGCCTGCATGGTAAAGGCCGTGTCCAGAAAGGCGCGGTCGTCGCCCCGCCGGCTTTGCAGGATGGCCGGGGTGATGCCCACGTCCGAAAAGTTGTTCAAGCCCTGGATGATGACCATGATCAGGGTCATCAGACCAAACACCTCGGGGAACAGGAGACGGGTCAGTACCAGGTTCGAGGCCAGGCGGATCGCCTGGATGCCCCCGAAGCTGATCATCGTCAGGGCAGAGCCGCGGAAGGCCCGTTGGGCAAGCCCCTGCCCCGTGAACAGCGATCCGATCATTGCGCGCATGGTCGTCAGTGCCGCCCGGTCTGCATGATGTCCCAGATCCTGTCGGCCGTATCCTCATACGCGGCGGCGAAGTCGGGATTAATCGTGTCGGGCAGCGCCAGTCCCGACGGCGGCCGCGCGCCATAGAGGTCGGCATAGGTGATCATCGCCGCCAGCAGATAGATCGTCTCGGTCCCGTGGGGGGACAGGTCGGAAAACAGTGCATCGGGCGCGATGGCCGACAGCGGCGCCTCGGACAGAAGGCGTGCCATCACGCGACCGACCGGCAGCAGGCTGATGTCGGCATCGGGACGCACCCCCGCAAGTCGCGCGACATAGTCGTCGTACCAGCGGGCATAGCCGTTCTGCGCGTGGCGGTAATACCGCTGCATCTCGGCCGGTTCGGGCGGGAAATCATCGGCAAAGGGGTGCAGGTCGGCCCACCCTTCGTAGATCAGGATGCGCGGCGCGTCGGTGTTCTGCACGACCCAGTCCAACACCGTGACCGTTGCGCCATAAGGGGACTGGCGGTCGGGGTTGTCGCCCGGATAGCGCTTGTCCGCACGGCCGTATTGAATGAAATTCTCGGGGTTCAGGATGATCGTGTCGAACCGCGCCGAGGCAAAGGGCTGATCCGGATTCCAGGCGGGGGTTACCGCATCGAACGACCAGTTCGGAACCGGCGGCAGTTCCGCCGCGAATTCGCGCGGAAAGCCGAAGCGTCCGTCCAGCGCCAGATCGCGCCCGTCATGCCGGGCCATCACGGCCAGCCAATGGGGGACGGTCGTCTCGTCCGTGTCGGTCAGGTGATGGATCAGGCTGTTGCCGAAGACGAACACGCGGGCGCTGTCACGTTCGGGCACGGGTTCGGCTGTAACAGGCGAGGGCACGGACAGGCCAAGGGCGGCAAGGGCGGAATACAGGATGTGCTTCATGTCGTCTCTTTCAGGCTGGTCGGTTCCGGGGCCAGGACGATTGGTCTGGCGGCGGGTTTCAGCAACAGCAGGTCCAGGGCACGGCGCCGCAGCGATCGGCCCGGCAGGATCTGGCGATCCCCCAGGACGGTCGCGCCGTGCAGGGCCGGATCATCGTTCAACGCCAACGCCGCGCCCAGTCCTGCGGCCTGATCGGGGCCATGTGCGGGATCAAGGTCTGGCACCCACTCGGTCACGACGATGCCGGGCAGACGGCCGCCGACCTCGACCGACAGGGTCCGGGTCAGGATGTCTGCCCCGGCCTGCGCGACAGCGAACCCCAGGTTGCCGGGCAACGGGGGACGCGGCACCGGACGGGCGACGTTGATGATGCGGCCGCGCCCCTGTGCGACCATGCCGGGCAGGAATGCAGCCGTCACGTTGATGCGCCCGCACAGGTTCACCTGCACCTGATGGCACACATCCTCGGCCCGGGCGGACAGGAAATCCTGGCGGCGATGGATCGCCGCGGCATGGATCAGAATGGTGACCGGACCAACTTGGCCCTCGATCTTCTGCGCCAGATCGCGCATGGCCTGGGCGTCGGTGACGTCGCCCTGCAGCGTCTGGAACAGCCCCTCGGCCGGGCGCGGGTGGCGGGAGACGCCCCGCACCGTCATCCCATGCGCCGCCAGGTGACGCGCAATGGCGTGGCCCAGATCCGTGCTGCTGCCGGTGATGACGGCGACCCCGCTCATGGCGCGGCCTTCAGCCGCCGGGCCATCGCATCGGCCACCCGCAAGGCGTTCGCCACGATGGTCATGCCCGGGTTCACCCCGGTCGAACTGGGCATGAAGCTGGCATCGGCGACGAACAGGTTGTCCAGATCATGCGCCTTGCAATCGCGGTCCAGGACGCCCCGTCGCGGATCGTCCGAAAAGCGCAGGGTGCCGCAGGGATGCGCGATGTTTAGTTCGGGCGCATGGCTAAGCCACAGGGATCGGACCCCGCGCAGGCGCCGCTTGAGCAGTCTGCGGAACCGCAGGCGACGGGCCAGAAGCTCTTTGGACATGCGGTATTCGTAGATGATCGTGTCGGGCCGCGCGGGGTCGTGACGGACGCGGTTGTTCTCGTCCGGCAAGTCCTCGATGATCCCGGCGAAGACGCGGGCATCTCCCAGAAGCTTGGCCGCGGTCAGCGCGGGCAGGCGCAGCAGCTCATGACCGATGCGCAGGTGTCTGAAGGGCGAAGCCTGATAGCGCTGACGCAGCACGTAGAGGATGTTTCCGTAATCGGCGGGCAGGCCCAGGGACTGGAACAGCCCCATCCGATCGGGCCCGTCCCGGTACAGGTCACGCAGCGAAAAGGTCTTGAGCGGTCCGGGCGAGCTGACGGGCGCGTTACGCGGGGGCCAGATGGCGATGCGTTCGTTGATGTGGAACATCAGGCCCCGACCCACCAGGCCGCTGGCATTGCCGCAGCCGTCGGGCCAGTAATCGGTGCTGGAGGCCAACAGCAGGCGCGGCGACGACAGGCTGCCTCCGGCAAGCACGAAGGCCCGCGCTGACAGCAGATGCTCGACTCCGTCGCGGCGCACGCGCAGATGCGTGACCGTCCCGGCATCACCTTGCAGCGACAGGGCATCAGTGCCGTCCAACACCGCGGCGCGCCCGGTGGCAAGGGCGGGCAGGACGCCCGCCGACCGACCGTCCATCTTGCAGTCGCGGGGGCACTTGCGGCCGATGCACTCTCGGCACCCCTCCAGCTGGCGGATGCCAAGGTGCGCGCGATAGGGGTGCAGCCCTGCCCTCTCCAGCGCCTGGCCCAACGCCTCGTCCCGCGCGGCCAGCGGGCGCGGGGCCGCCAGGGGCGCTGCCGGTTCGCCCAACGGGTCCTGGCTGCCGTTGACGGCCATCACGTCGCGCGCACGGTCGTACCAAGGCGCGAATTCATCATAGCCCACCGGCCAGCCGCCCGTCGGATGCGGCAGGTCGGGGACGGATTCCATGTCGTGGCGTTCGGGCTGTTCCATGGCTGCGGCATAGAAGACCGAGGTGCCGCCGACGCCCACACCCTGCGCGCCCCAGCCAACCGACGTGGCACCGTCCACCGTCGATTCCACCGGCACCGGCCAGCAGCCGAACATCTGCCGCGCGAACGGGTCGTCATAGCCGCATTCCTGGCCGTTCTCGGCCAGGCGGGGGCCGGTGGACCCCTTTTCCACGAACAGCACCGAAAGGCCCGCCTCGGCCAAGGCACGACCGCAGAGGCCACCGCCCAAGCCGGCGCCGACGATGATCACGTCCCAGGATCTGTTCAGGAGTTCGTCCACGTGCCCTCGATTGTCAGGGGTTTGAATGGCCGGGGGCCGGATGCCGTAGACGCGCCACGCGGTTCCGCGACCCGCATCGGGGCGGCCCGGGAGTGCGCGCGCCCGGTCATCCGATCACCGTCTTCATCGCCCGCCGCGCAGCAGGGGCCGGGGTCGCCTTTCTGGCGCCAACGCGCATGCCGCGGGCTGACAGCCCGGCCAGAGCACCCGCGCTCATCCAGGTCAGGGGGGTTACCGTCGCGTTGGGGACCAGGTCCACCAAGTTTGCCGCCATGATCAGAGCCAGGCCGGCGGTCCAGCGGTCGACCGGACCAGACCGCGTTGCCAGCCACAGCCGGAACACCGAACCGCACAGCAGGCCGAATATAGAGACATAGCCCAAGATACCATTGGTGGTCATCACCACTATCCAATATCCATCGGTGACAGTAGTAAACCTTCCTGAAATTGGATCGACTTCTAAATTGCGACCCCACCCGCCCCAGCCAGCTAATGGTTTTTGCGATGCACGGTCGAGCAGCACCTGTTCGTTGATGAAGCGGAATTCCAGCGATTGCCCTCGTTCGGCGTCCATGGATACGGCAAAGTCACGAATTGCGTCGGTGGGCATCACACCCAGCCATAAGGCCAGCGGATAGGCCATCACCAACGCCGCCAGCACCGCGGCGATGCTGACCTGCAGGCGCGGCGGAGTCATCAGCACAATCGGCACCAAAAGCGTTGCGTAAATGAGAGACGCTACACTTTTACACAGCACCAGCACCGCCATCAGGTAGACTAGCACGGCTATGTTCCGCGCCCGCGCCAATGTATTACCGTCACGCAGCGCTACGGCGGCACAAATAACCCCCATCACTACGAAAACTGCAACCCAAAGTCCGTGTTCCAAAAACACCATGGGCCGGAAGCCACCATAGCGAATTGTTTGACCAAAATCATGCGCGAAGAAACCGTAGATCCAGACGTTCAACTGCGGGCTTAGCCTGATCTCCAGCAGCATCGGCAATGAATAAGCCAACGTTGCCAGCGTCAGCGCCACCATCCAAGCCCTTATGCCGTCGGTGGACGAAAGGACCAGATACCCCAGCAGGAAGGGCAATAATGTCAGAACGGTGTTGATGGTGCCATGGAGCGCATCGACTAATCCAAGGCCGGGACGGTAGGTGATCCCCTCGATCAGCGGTTCGGGATTGGTGGCCACCGTCAGGTTCGTGGTCAGCAGCGTCAGGACAATCAGGACGATGACCCAGCCCTCCAGCCGAATCCAGGGCATCGGAAAGCGGTCGCGCAGCATCACCGCGCCCAGCATTGCGCACAGTGACGGGATCGCATGTTTGTCCAGGATGGGCAGAAGCGGCACATCGATCCCCACCACCGGCGGCAGCAGCAGGTATCCCAGCAGCGGCACCCAGATGAGCGCCTGTCGGGGCGTCAGCCGCGAGAACAGCATCGCCGCCACGGCCGGCCACGCTGCCAACATGATCAGCGACAGACTGTTGCCCATGTCTTCTCCCAGCTTGAACGTCACGCTTAAGGGGAACGATGACGTGAATCCACAGGAATTAGCGTAAATTCCCATGCAACATTCCGTCAGCTTTGATAATCATCCCATTGTAAGGTTTCAGTGGTGGATTGCGGACCGCGCTCAGCGCAGGGTTGTAATCCGGAAGAACAAGGAAGACGGGCTTGACCGATACGCCGATCAACATGCGTGACATCGCCATCGTGGGCTTTGGTGTCGATCTTCCCGGCGCGTCCGACCCCCGGCAGTACTGGCAGAACCTGCGCGACGGGGTCGAATCGATCATCCATCTGACGCCGGAGGAGCTGCGCGCGGCCGGAGAGACGGAATCACGGATCAGCCATCCCAATTACGTCCCCTTTGCCGCCCGGCTGGACGGGTTCGATCATTTCGATGCCGAGTTCTTCGGCCTCAGCCCCAAGGATGCCGCGGTGATGGACCCCCAGCACCGCAAGTTCCTGGAGACCTGCTGGCATGCGCTGGACCATGCCGGGCACCGGCCCGACAGCCTGGGCATGGTCGGGGTCTGGGCGGGCTGCGGGATGGGCAGCTACTTTTCCGTCAACATCTGCTCGAACCGCGACCTGGTCGAGGAAACGGGCATGTTCCTGCTGCGCCATACCGGCAACGACAAGGATTTCCTGTCCACCCGGGTCAGCCACATCTTCGACCTGCGCGGGCCAAGCGTATCCGTGCAGACGGCCTGTTCCACCTCGCTGGTGGCGGTCCATTCTGCATGCCAGGCGCTGCTGGCGGGCGATTGCGACGCGGCGCTTGCCGGCGGCGTCACGATCGAGCTGCCGCAGGGTCGGGGATATATCTACAAACCGAACGAAATCCTGTCGCCGGACGGTCATTGCCGCGCCTTCGATCACCGCAGCCAGGGCACCGTCTTCGGCAGCGGCGCGGCGGTCGTGCTGCTGCGCCGCCTGTCGGATGCGATCGCGGACGGCGACCACATCTGGGCGGTGATCCGGGGCAGCGCGATCAACAACGACGGTTCGGCCAAGGCCGGCTATCTGGCCCCCTCGGTCGAGGGGCAGGCGGCCGCCATGGCCGAGGCGCATCTGATCGCGGGCGTCGACCCCTCCACCATCGACTACGTCGAATGCCATGGAACGGGCACCAGCCTGGGCGACCCGATCGAGGTTGCGGCCCTGGCCGAGGCCTTTGCCCTGGGCCAGGGGGGCGGTCGGACCGGCATCGGCTCGGTCAAGACGAATATCGGCCATACCGACACCGCCGCCGGCACTGCCGGTCTGATCAAGGTCGCCCTGTCGCTGCATCACCGCGAAATCCCGCCCAGCCTGGGATACGAGGCGCCGAACCCGGTGATCGATTTTGATTCGACCCCCTTCCACGTCGTCGCCACTCGCGAGCCTTGGCCCGCGCACCCGGACCGCCCGGGCCGGGCGGCGGTGAACTCGCTTGGCGTGGGCGGCACAAACGCGCATGTCGTGGTCGAGGAGGCGCCCCCTGCCCCGCCCTCGGAACCCTCCGACTGGCCGGTCCAGCCGCTGATCGTGTCGGGTCGCACCCGCGCCGCGCTGGATGCCAACGCGGCGGCGCTGGCGGCGTGGCTGCGCGCCCACCCCGGCGCCAACCTGGCCGATGTGGGGTTCACCCTGCAACAGGGGCGCAAGCTGTTCGACAAGCGCCGCGTGCTGGTCGCCGCCGATGCGACCGAGGCGGCCGAGCTGCTGGAGACCGGCAACACCCGCCGGGTCTTCAACCACGACCGGATGACGGCGGCGCCCAAGCCCGCCTTCCTGTTCCCCGGCGGCGGCGCACAATCGATCCACATGGCGCGCGGCCTGTACGAGACCGAGCCGGTCTTCCGCGACTGGATGGACCGCGGCCTTGCCGTGCTGGAACGCCTGACCGACCGCGACCCCAGGGCGCTGTGGCTGCCCGAACCGGGCCAGGAACAGGCGGCGACCGAGGCGTTGAACCGCCCGTCGGTCCAGCTTCCGCTGATCATGATCGTCGAATACGCGCTGGCGCAGCTGTGGATCAGCTGGGGTGTCGTCCCGCAGGCGCTGGCCGGTCATTCGATGGGCGAGAACACCGCCGCCTGCCTGTCGGGGGTGATCGGGTTCGACGACTGCATCGCGCTGGTGGAACTGCGCGGACGCCTGTTCGACCGCATCGCGCCGGGGGGCATGCTCAGCGTGCCGCTGCCCGCGGCAGAGCTGATGGCCGAGGCGGGCGACGACCTGGATCTGGCCTGCGACAACGCCCCCGGCCTGTCGGTGGTGTCCGGCCCCCGCGACCGGATCGACGCGCTGCAGGCGACGCTGGTCGCGCGCGGCATCGACTGTCAGCGCGTGGCGATCGACATCGCCGCCCATTCGCGGATGCTGGAACCGATCCTGCCGGAATTCGAGGCCTTCCTGCGCAGCATCCCGCTGTCCGCGCCAAGCATCCCGATCTTGTCGAACCGCACCGGCACCTGGATGACGGACGCTCAGGCCACCGACCTGCGCTATTGGGTCGATCACCTGCGCCACCATGTCGATTTCGCGGGCTGCATCGCCACGCTGCGCGAGGATCCCGCGCGCCTGTTCGTCGAGGTCGGCCCCGGCCGCGCCATGTCTGCCCTAGCGCAGGCCAATGGCGCAGCACCCGACCGGGTGATCAGCACCCTGCGCCATCCCGACCACGCAATCGAGGATGACGCCTTCTTCCTGAACGCGTTCGCGCGGCTTTCGGCCACCGGGCTGGCGCTGGACTGGTCGCCGATCTGGGGCGAGGGTCGCCGCCGTGTGCCGCTGCCGGGCTATGTGTTCCAAAGCAAGCGTTACTTCATCGAACCGGCATCGTCCGACGCATCCTATGCCACGACCGACGACGCGCCGCTGGCCATCCCGGAATCGCAGGGCTGGGCATGGCGACCGTCCTGGCGGCTGTCGGCCCCAGACATCGAACTGGGCGCCGATGGCCGTCCGCAGGCCGCGGCAGAACGTTGGCTTATCCTGGCAGACGAGACCGGATTGGCGACCCGCGTGGGCACGCAGCTGCGCGATGCCGGGCACGAGGTGATCTGGCTGCGCCCGGGCGACTGTTTCGCGCAGACGGGGGAATCCGACTTCATCGTCGCGCCCGAGAATGGCGCATCGGATTTCGAACTGCTGATAGCCGCGCTGGTGGCGCAGAACCGGCTGCCGCAGCGGATCGTCAGCTTCTGGCTGGTGCCCGATGCCGGGCGGCAAGGCGCGCGGGCGGGCTTCAGCGCGTTCCATCGCCATCTGGAACAGGGCTTTAACACTGCGCTGCACCTGATCCGGGCTTTGGCGAACGAGGGCGGCGGGCAAGAGATCGACTTTGTCGCCATCACCTCGGACGCCGTGCGGGTGGGGGTCGAAAAGATCGAGGCCCCCGAAAAGGCCACCATTCTGGGCCCCCTGGCCGTCGGCATGCGCGAATTCCCGTGGCTGTCGGCGCGCAGCATCGACGTGCAGACGCGCGGCGATCAGACCGCACTGGCCCAACGCTTGGTCGAGGATCTGCTGGACCCTGCGCCCCCGGCCCGCGCTGCATGGCGCGACGGTCGCCGCTTGGCGCGCCATCTGGTGCCCGCCGCGCTGCCCGCGCCGGACGCCTCGCCGACATTCGGTCCGGGGCGGACGGTGCTGATCACCGGCGGCCTGGGCGGCATCGCCCTGACCCTGGCGCGCCACATCAGCGCGCAGGGCGCGGCGGTGGCGCTGCTGACGCGGCGGCCCCTGCCGCCCGAGGACGAATGGGACGCCCGCATCGCCGCCGATCCCGACCATCGTCAGGCCCGTCAGATGGCCGCCCTGCGCGACCTGCGCGCGGCCGGGGCGAGCATCGCGGTCGAGGCCGCGGACGTCACCGACGCCGAGGCGTTGTCGCGCGCCGTGGCCGCGCTGCGCGGCAGGCTGGGTCCGATCACCGACCTGATCCATGCCGCGGGCGTCGTCGACGATGCGCCGATGCTGGCCAAGTCCACCGCCGGGATCGAGGACGTGCTGGCCCCCAAGGTCCACGGCACGCGCAACCTGGCGATGGTGCTGGCGGCGCATCCGGTCCAGCGCACCGTGCTGTTCTCGTCGACCTCGACCGAAATCGCGGCGGCGGGACAGGTCGACTATGTCGCCGCCAACGAATATCTGAACGCCGTCGCCGGAGCCGGGATCGCGGCCTTTGGGCAGGTGGTGTCGCTGAACTGGGGGGTCTGGGCCGACATCGGCATGGCCGCCGACGCGCTGACGGGGCGCCGCGACGACCCGGCGCCGTTGCCCGTCGATCAGCCCCTGCTGTCCACGCATGCGCGCCAGGGCGCGGTCGACCGCTTCGGCGGCAGGCTGTCGGCCTCTGACTGGATCATCGCCGAACACCGGACCCGCGACGGCGTGGCGCTGCTGCCCGGCACGGGGACCATCGAACTGGCGGCGCAGGCGCTGCAGGCGGCGGGTCGGCATGCGCCCTGGGCCTTGCGTGACCTGACCTTCCTTGACCCGCTGACGGTCGAGGATGGCGGCACCCGCGATTTCCGCGTGACGCTGACCCAGGGACAGGAGACCACCGGCTTCCTGGTCGAGGCCGATTTCGGCCAGGGGCCCGTCGCCGTGGCCGAGGGCGGTATCACCGCCGCCGAACCTGCACGCGCGCCGCTGGACCTTCTGGCGCTGACGGCGGGCATGCGGGTCGACCGTGCGCCCGTGGGCCATGCCCTGGAATCCGCGCAGGAGGGTCAGATGGCCTTTGGTCCGCGGTGGCGCGTCCTGCAGGCCACCTGGATGGGCGACGGCCAAGGCTTGGCGCAGCTGCGCCTGCCCGATGCGGCCTTGGCCGATCTGGATCGTGGGTTCATCCTGCACCCGGCGCTGATGGATATCGCGACGGGCTGGGCGATGGACCTGATCCCCGGCTATGACCGGGCGCAGCTGTGGGTGCCGCTGTCCTATCGGGCGCTGACCATGCATGCGCCCCTGCCGGCCGCCGTCACCAGCCTGGTCAGGCTGGCCAACGCATCCGACGGCTATGCCAGCTTCGACGTGACGCTGACCGATCCGCAGGGCCGCGTTCTGGTCGAGGTCGAGGGGTTGACCCTGCGCCGCCTGGACGCCGCCCCCGCGGTGCGCCTGGCCGCGCGCGGTCCCGACATGGCGCAGCCCACCCGCCCCGGACAGGAGCGTCTGGCGCGCATGGTCGCGCAGGGCATTCCGCCCGGTCGCGGGCCCGCGCTTCTGGAACAGGCGCTGCAGGCCGGGCTGCCGCAGATCGCCATCTCCAGCATGGACCTGCCGCAGCTGATCGCGCAGGAGACCCGCAGCAGCCGTGCCCGCGCCGCCGGCGCCAGCACCAGCTTCGAGCGTCCGGACCTGGACAGCGACTATGTCGAACCGCGAACCGATCTGGAACGCAGCATTGCGGGGTTCTTCCGCGATCTGCTGGGCGTGCAGCAGGTGGGCGTCGATGACGGGTTCTTCGACCTTGGCGGCCATTCGCTGATCGCGGTGCGGCTGTTCGCGATGATCCGCAAGGCCTATGCGATCGACCTGCCGCTGGCGACGCTGTTCGAAGCCCCGAACGTCGCGGCCCTGGCCGCCCTGATCGAGGCGCGGATCGGTCCGCGCCCCGACAGCAGCCCCGGTCAGGTGGTGCCGCTGGCACAGGCGCAGACCGCCAGCTTCACCCATCTGGTGCCGATGAGCCAGGGCGCCGCGGGCGGGGGGACCCCGCTGTTCATCGTCGCGGGCATGTTCGGCAACGTGCTGAACCTGCGCGCGCTGGCGCAGCGCCTGTCGCCGGACCGTCCGGTCTGGGGCCTGCAGGCGCGCGGCCTGTTCGGCGATGCCGCCCCGCATGCGACCTTGGCCGAGGCCGCCACCAGCTGCATCGAGGAGATCCGCCAGATCCAGCCGCAGGGCCCCTATCTGGTCGCGGGCTTTTCTGGCGGCGGCCTGACCGCGTTGGAGATCGCGCGTCAGCTGCAGGCCGACGGAGAAAGCGTGGCGCGTCTGGTCATGCTGGACACGCCCGTGCCCATGCGCCCGACACTGACGCGCAAGGACCGCCTGATGATCCGAGCCGCCGAGATCCGCCGCGAGGGGCCGGGCTTCCTGTCCCGTTGGCTGCGGGAACGGCTGGCCTACGAACGGTCGCGTCGCCAGCAGCTGCCGCAGGCGGATTCCGCGGGCTTCCACAACGCCGCCATCCATGCCGCCTTCCTGGGCGCGCTGCCGCAGTTCGAGATGCGGGTCTGGGACGGTCCGGTGACCCTGTACCGGCCGCGGCTGGACCGGCAGTTCAAGGTGTCAGGCGGAATGCATGTCAGCACCGCGCGCGAATACGTCTTCGAGGACAACCTTTGGTCGCCCTGGATGCCGGAGCTGACCGTCGTCGAGGTACCCGGGGACCACGATTCGATGGTGCTGGAGCCCTGCGCCAGAGTGCTGGCCGACCGGATGCGCAAGGATCTGGCAGAGAGCGACAAGTCTGACCTTCGGAGGGCCGCGGAATGAGCGTGGGCGCCGTGCATGTGATCATCCTGAACTGGCGCAGCGCGCAGATGTCTCTGCGCTCGGCCGAGGCTGCCGTCATCGCGATGGAGGGGATCGAGGGCGTCATCTCGCTGATCGACAACGATTCCGGCGATGGCAGCTTCGAGGAGATGAGCCGGGAGACCGATCACCGCGGCTGGACCGCAGGCGGCCGCCTTCGGGTGCTGCAGTCAGGCCATAATGGTGGCTTCGGTGCGGGCAACAATGTCGCGCTGCGCGTGCCGACAGATCGACCCTGCGATCTGGTGTTGATCATGAACTCGGATGCGTTTTTAGAGCCTGACACCATCGCGCGGATGCGAGCGCACATGCTGGCGCACCCGGCCATAGGCCTGTTAGGCTGCCGGGTCTTGGGCGAAGACGGAAGCCACCACACCACGCATTTCCGCTTTCCCTCCGCCGCCAGTGAACTGGAGGAAGCGGCCCGCACCGGGCCGATCTCGCGCCTTTTGGCACGTTACATCGTAACCTTGCCGATGCCCCCCGTTGCCGCCCCGGTGGATTGGGCCGCCGGGGCGGCGCTGATGATCCGCCGCGACGTCCTGGACGCGATCGGCAGCTTTGACGAAGCGTATTTCCTCTATTTCGAGGAAACCGACCTTTGCCTGCGCGCCGCCAAGGCGGGCTGGCCCACGCATTACCTGCCGGATGCCCGCGTGATGCATATCGGGTCGGTCAGCACGGGCATGCGGGAATGGACGCTGCCGCCCGATTACTGGTTCGCTTCGCGCGAGCATTACTTCCGCAAGAACCACGGCCGCGCCTATGCCGTCGCAGCGGTGCTGGCCCATCTGGTCGGCCTGACCGTGCGGCGCCTGCGCGCGATCGGCAGCAAAGACCGGACCATGCCCAAGGGGCAGGCGCGCGCGCTGATCCGCCACGCGCTGGCTCCAAGCCGACCCCGACAGATTTTCCGACCCGGAGACAGACCGTGACCCAGCTTGATTTCGCATTGATCGGCAACGCCTCGCTTGCGCTGGAGGCGGCGCGGATCCTGACCGGGCGCGGCCATGTCCTGCGCTCGTTCACGGTCGAGGATCCGGCCCTGGCTGCGGCGGCGCGGGCGCAGGGCCTGCCGGTGGGTCCTGTGGCCGAATGCGATTATATCCTCAGCGTGGCGAACCTGACCGTCATTCCGGCGCAGACGCTGGCCCTGGCGCGGCGGGGGGCGGTCAATTTCCATGACGGTCCGCTGCCCGAACGGGCCGGGCTGAACGCCCCGATCTGGGCGCTGCTGGAGGGGGCGCAAAGCCACGCGATCACTTGGCACCGCATCAGCGGCGGCGTGGACGAAGGTCCGGTCCTGCTGCGCGTGCCGGTCCAGATCGCACCCGACGACACCGCCCTGACCCTGAACGCCCGCTGCTGGGAAGCAGCGCTGAGCAGCCTGCCCCAGCTGATCGACATGCTGGAACGGGGCGACGATCAGGGCTCGGCTCAGCCCCATGCGCCGGTGAAACGCCACATGCGAATCGACCGCCCTGCGCATGCGGCGACGCTGGACCCGGCGCAGGATGCCGACAGCCAGGCGCGGCTGGTCCGTGCGCTGGACCACGGCCCCTACTGGAACCCGATGCTGCGCCCACGCCTGCGGACCGGTCGTGGCATCCTGCTGGTGGGCGGGGCGGAACCCGTGCAGGGCGATCCGTCGGCCCAGCCCGGACAGGTGCTGGAGGTCCGCGACCACGATATTCTGGTCGCCATGGCACAGGGCGGCGCGCTGCGCCTGTCGGGCCTGCACGGCACGGACGGGCAGGCCGTGGCGCATGGGCTGTCCGTGGGCGACCGGCTGCCGACCGGCC